>NZ_DASYJG010000025.1:0-36089 GCF_035996765.1 Baekduia sp. | reverse complement strand
CGTAGACGTCCTCGATCGAGGCGCCGGACTCCAGCAGACGGCGCTGGCGCTGGGCGCCGTTGGACTCGGGCAGCGCGACCTCGATGCCGAGCTCGCCGCGCACGGGCGCCGTCCACGCGAGCAGCTGCTCGACCGCCTCCTGCGCCGGCTGCTCGACCGCGCGCTCGAGGTCGATCAGCCTGCCGTCGAGGCCGTGGCGGATCGCCCGCCACATGTTCTCCTCGATCAGGCGCGGCGCCGGGTCGGCGAACGGGACGCCCTCGTCGACGTCGCGCGCCGCCTGCAGGACGGTGCCGACGATCAGCGCGGCCAGCGCCTCGGACTCGGCGGCGGTGCTCTGCGCGTCGCAGATGCGCACCTCGACCGTCCCGAACGTCAGATGCGGCCGGATCGACCACCACACCTGCGTGTACTCGACGATCGAGTCGGTCCGCACGAGGAAGTCGAGGTAGTCGCGGTACGCCTGCCAGCTGCCGAACGCGTCCGGCACGCCGCAGCGCGGGAACGACTTCGTGAACGTCTGCGTGCGCGCCGTGTGCAGGCCGGAGGAGCGCCCGTCGACGAACGGCGAGTTGGCGGAGATCGCGAGCAGCAGCGGCAGCACCGGACGCAGCCGATCGCAGATCCGGACCGCGCGGTCGGCGCCGCGGACGCCGACGTGGACGTGCAGCGAGAAGGTGTTGTTGCGGCGGGCGACGTACTGCAGGCCGTCGACCACGCGCCGGTAGTGCTCCGTGTCGATGTTGGGCTGCTCGCGGTAGTCGGCCCACGGGTGCGTGCCCGTCGCCCCGAGCTGCACGCCGCGGGCGGCGGCGAGGTCGAAGAGCCGGCGGCGCACGTCGCGCTGGCGAGCCTGGGCGTCGTGCAGGTCGTTGCCGCGGCCCGACCGGATCTCGATCTCGCTGGAGATCAGCTCACCGGCGATCGACTCGGTGAGCACCGGGTCGCTCTCGGTCGCCGCATCGCGCAGCTCCTCAAACCGAGGGACGAGGTGCAGGCCGTCGTCGAGGATCGCGAACTCCTCTTCGAGGCCGACCGTCCAGTCGGTCGACGCCGCGAAGGCCGCGGCGGCGCGATCGGTGTCCAGGCTCATTGGGTGGAAACCTAGGTGAGGTAGAAGTAGAGCGCGTACAGGAGGTCGACCGCGGGGCTTGAGGTATGCACCGTGACCTCCGGAGGGACGCGCAGCAGCGACTCGGAGTAGTTGAAGATGATCTTCACGCCGGCCTTGACGAGCTCCTCGGCCAGAGCCTGGGCCGCAGAGCTGGGGACGGCGAGCACGCCGACGACGATGTCCTCGTCCTCGACGACCTGCTGGAGGTTCTTGACGTCGCGGATCTCGAGCGGGCCGACCGACGTTCCGACCTTCTCGGGGTCGGCGTCGAAGATCGCGACGACGCGGAAGCCGTGGTCGGCGAAGACGTCGGAAGAGGCGATCGCGCGCCCGAGGTGGCCGGCGCCGAAGAGCGCGATGTTGTGCTGGCCGGCCGTGCGCAGGATCTTGCGGATCTGCGAGACGAGGCCGTCGACGTTGTAGCCGACGCCGCGCTTGCCGAACTTGCCAAAGCCCGACAGGTCGCGACGGATCTGCGTGGAGTTGACCTGGGTGAAGGAGGAGAGCTCCTGGGAGGAGATCGTCTCCTTGCCCTCTTTCTTGGCCTTGGTGAGGACCTGGAGGTAGCGCGCCAGCCGAGCGGCGACGCCGAGCGAGAGCCGCTCGGGCACGCCGGGCTCCGGCGCCGCGCCGTTGACACCGGTCCCGCCCGCCGTGTCACGTCCGTTGGCCAGATCACTCACGCTCATGCGCCGCCAACTCTACCGAGGCGCTGCCGGAGAACCGCCGCGTCGACGAAGAAGTCGAAGAGGTGCTCACCGTCGAGCAGGACGACCGGGATGCGCTCGAGGTAGCGGCGGTGGAGGTCGTCGTCGGCCTCGATGTCGTGCTCGACGAGCGTGAAGGAGAGCTCGTCGCGCAGCGCGGTGAGGTGGGTGCGGGCGTCGTCGCAGAGGTGACAGCCGGGGCGGCCGTAGAGGTCGACGGTGGGCACGGCGTCTTTAAAGCGCCCGTTGACCTGTTGCATGCACCTCGAGGTCGAGGTAGCCCGGGAATGCGACGGCCTCGGTGTAGCGCGCGGCGCTGGCGATCATCGCGGCGTTGTCGGTGCACAGCGTGCGCGGCGGGATCTTGACGGTTGGTGCGAGAGACGAGAGCCGCTCGCGCAGCGGGCCGTTGGCGGCGACCCCGCCGCCGATCGCCAGGCGCTCCAGGCCGGTGTCGCGCAGCGCCCGCTGCACGCGCTGGGCGAGTTGCTCGACGATCGCGCGCTGGTAGGCGGCGGCGAGGTCGGCGCGGCGCGCGTGGGCCTCTTCCTCCCCCAGGTCGCGGACCTTGTAGAGCAGCGCGGTCTTCAGCCCGGCGAAGGAGAAGTCCAGGCCGGTGACGTTCTTGGAGGTCGGGAAGTCGAAGGCCTTGGGGTCGCCCTCGGCCGCCAGGCGCTCCAGGTGCGGGCCACCGGGGAACGGCAGGCCGAGCAGGCGGGCGCCCTTGTCGATGGCCTCGCCGGCGGCGTCGTCGAGCGTCTGGCCAAGGACGGTGAAGCCCGCGTGGTCCTCGACGCGAGCCAGGAAGGTGTGGCCGCCGCTGGCGATCAGGCAGAGGAACGGCGGATCGAGCGGCTCTTCGTTCTCGGTCTGGAGGAAGTTCGCCGCCACATGGCCTTGGAGATGGTCGACGGCAGCCAGCGGCAGGCCGCGCGCGGCGGCGATCCCCTTCGCGGTCGCGATGCCGACCAGCAGCGCGCCGACCAAGCCCGGCCCAGCGGTCACCGCGACGAGGTCGATGTCCTCGAGCGTCGCGCCGGCTTGGGCCAGCGCGTCGTCGACGACGGGCGTCGCCAGCTCCAGGTGGTGGCGCGAGGCGACCTCCGGCACGACGCCGCCGTAGCGGTCGTGCACGCCCTGGGAGGAGATGATGTTGGAGCGGATCTCGCCGGCGCCGGTGACGACCGCGGCGCAGGTGTCGTCGCAGGAGGTCTCGATGGCCAAGATGAGATCGACAGCCGTCATACAGCGCGCCGCAGCGGGTCGACCGCGTTGGGGATGTCGTCCAGCGTGCCGCGCAGGGTCGCGGGCGTGCGCCACATGATCACGGCGTCCTCGCCGTTGTCCTGGTAGTAGCGGCGGCGCAGGCCGGCGCCGCGGAAGCCGTGGCGCTCGTAGAGGGCGATCGCGGCGTCGTTGGAGGTCCGGACCTCCAACGTGAAGCGCGGCTCGGCCTCGTCGACGCGCTCGAGGAGCGTGCTCAGCAGCGCCGTCGCGATGCCCGTGCGCCGCCGCTCCGGCGAGACCGACACGTTCATGATGTGCCAGACCGTGTCGTAGCGCGAGCAGATGCAGTAGCCGACGATCGCGCCCTCGGCGTCCAGCGCCGCCAGGCAGACGCCCGCCGGCTTGGACAACTCCAACACGAACATCGCCAACGACCACGGCGTCGGGAACGCGCGCCGCTCGATGGCGATCACCTGCGGGAGGTCGGCGTAGGTGAGGCGCCGGATGGTCGGTGGTGCGGGGAGGGTCACGGAGCTTTCAGTGGATCACCGTCGCGGCACGGCGTCCGGTGCTCGCACGTACTCCGGGACGAGTGCGTCACGTGGCACCGGCGGGGCCTCGGCGGCGAGCCGGCACAGGGGTCCGGCGCTCACCTTGTGCCGGTCCGCGCCGTCCGCTGAAACCGCGACGCCCACCGCCTCGAGCTCCGCCCTGAAGCGTACCGCCCCGTCCCCCACCGCTTGCCAGGATCCTGGCGCGAGCGCGGGGACCTCGGCCAGGCGCTCGGGCGCCCATGCCGACGGCGCCAGGAGCTGGGCGCCGGCGGAGTCGTAGGCCGCGACGTAGGCCTCGCCACGGCGGGCATCGAGGATCGCGAGGACGGGCCCACCGCCTTGCGCGCCGGGTCGAGGGACGACTGATGGTCCGTCAGCGACCATCAGTCGTCGCTCGACGGCGCCTAGGGCGAGGGCGTGGAGCGTCGAGAGCGCGACGGTCTCGATGTCCAGGCCTTGCGCCAGGGCACGGGCGGTCGCGACGCCGATGCGGATGCCCGTGAACGTGCCGGGGCCGACGCCGGCGCCGATCCGCGTGAGGTCGCTCCAGGTGGCGCCCGCCTCGGTCAGCGCGGCGTGCGCGAGCGGGAGCAACTGCGTGGTGTGGCCGGGCTTCTCGCCGGCGCCTGGATCGTGGCGGTGGGCGGCCAGCAGCGTCCCGTCGGTCGCCGCGACGCCGACGACCGTGGCCGGGGTCGCGGTGTCGAGCGCGAGGATCATCGGTCCGATGATGACGCGACGACCGTGATGCGGCGCGTGTCGCCACCCGCGTGCTCGAGCTTCACGCGGGCGGCGATGCGCTCCAGCTGTGGCTCCGCGATCGCCGGCCACTCGATGAAGGCGATCGTGTCGGGCATGAGGTAGTCGTCTAGGAGCGCGGGATCCTCGTCGGCGAGGCCGGGGAGGCGGTGGAGATCGAGGTGGGCGATCGGCACGCGGCCGCTCTCGTAGTGCCGACCGATCGTGAAGGTCGGGCTGGTCACCGGCCCGTCAAAGCCCAGCGCGCGGGCGGCGCCGCGCACGAACGTCGTCTTCCCCGCCCCCATCTCGCCCTCCAGCAGCACGATGTCGCCGGGACGCAGCGTCGCCGCCAACGCGGCGCCCACGGCCTCGGTCGCGGCCGCGCCGTCGGTGGTCTGCCGGCTGTCGCTAGAACCGCTCAGGGGCGTTGCGCATGCGCAGGCCCACGCCGACGAGCAGCAGCACAGCGCCGGCCAGCAGCAGGACGCGCGTGTCGAGGCCGGTGTTCGGGAGGGTCCCGGCCGTGGCGGGCGAGGTGGTCGTGCCGGTCGCCGGGGTGCCGGCGGTGCCGCTCGTGGTGCCCGAGCCGCTCGATGAGCCGGAGCCCGAGGTCTGGGGGCTGGGCGACAGCGGCGCCAGGTTGCTGTCGCTGGAGCCGTTCGAGTCTGAGCTGCCGGAGCCGCTCGATCCCGACGAGCCGGAGCCGGAGTCCGAGTTGCCGAAGGGATCCTGGTACTGCTGGTCCCCGGCTCCTTGGGCCACGGCGGACGCCACCGGCCCACCGACACCCACAAGGGCGACGACGAGCAGCACAACGATCCGGCGGCAAACGGACGGCACGCGACGACAGTCTAAGGATGTGGCGGACGGTCAACTTCGCCCCCTCCGGCCTGCCGACGAGGTAGCCTCGCGCTGCTCGTGCCCCACGCCGAGAATCCCCGCAATCCGCGGCACATCCTGCTGTTGACCGACCGCGACTGGACGCACCCCCAGGGCGGTGGCACCGGCACGAACTTGTACGGCCAAGTGTCGCGCTGGGTGGCGTGGGGCCACCGGGTCACGGTCATCGCCGGCTCCTATCCCGGGGCCGAGCCGGTCTCCCGCCCGCACGAGCGGCTGACCATCCATCGCATGGGCGGCCGGACGACCGTGTTCGGCCGCGCCGCCTTCGCCTCGTGGCGCGGCATCGGGCGCGACGCCGACGTCGTCCTCGAGGTTGTCAACGGCATTGCCTTCTTCACCCCGCTGTGGTGGTGGCTGCGCGCCCCGCGCGTGACGCTGGTCCACCATGTCCATCAGGATCACTACGTCGCCGAGATGGGCAAGCGCGGCCGGCTGGCGGCGCTGGTCGCCGAGCGGCTGCCGCTCGCGACGCTCTACCGCCACCACCCGTTCCTGACGATCTCCGACGCGGCCCGGCGCGACATGGTCGCACTCGGCATTCCGAGCGACCAGATCCATGTCGCGTATCTCGGCGTCGAGCCCGACGCGTTCGTCGACACCCGGCGTGACGCGGTGCCGACGCTGCTCTACCTCGGCCGGATCAAGCAGTACAAGCGGCTGGAGGTCCTCCTCGACGTCCTGCAATCGATCCCCGACGCGCGGTTGGAGGTGGCCGGCGACGGCGACCATCGGCCGGTGTTGGAGGCCGAGATCGACCGCCGCGGGCTGGGCGATCGCGTGACGCTGCACGGCTTCGTGACCGAGGAGGAGAAGCGCGACCTCTACGCGCGCGCCTGGGTGAACCTGACCGCGTCGTCGGCCGAGGGCTGGTGTCTGACGGTGATGGAGGCCGCGGGCGCCGGGACGCCGAGCGCGGCGATGGCCGTCGGCGGGCTGCCGGAGTCGATCGTCGACGGGCAGACGGGGCTGCTGGCCGACACGCCGGCGCAGCTGGCGACCGAGGTCGCGGCGCTGGTCGCCGACCCGGTGCGCCGTGACGAGCTCGGCGAGGCGGCCCGCGCCCGCGCCCGCGGCTTCACCTGGGACGCGACGGCGCAGGCCAACCTCGCGGTGCTCGACCGGGTCGCCGAGGCGCAGCGGTCGCGGCTGCGTGACGCGCTGCGCCGCTCGGAGACCGGCGCGGCCGCCGGCCTGGCCGCTGCGACGCTGCTCAATAACGCGATCCAGCTCGTCTTCGTCGTGTTGTTCACGCGGTTGCTCGGCGCCGACGGCTACGGCGCGCTGGCCGCGATCATCTCCGGCTTCTTGATCCTGATGGTCGGCGGGCAGTCGATCCAGGTCGCCGCTGCGCGCGAGGCGACGCTCGGCCATCTCGGGACCGACGGGCGCCTGCGCGCCACGCTGAAGACGTGGACGCGTCAGCTCGTCATCGCGACCGCGGTACTCGGGGTCTTGGGCGTGGTGATCCGCCAGCCGCTGGCCGACCTGCTGGGGACCTCTGAGCATCCGTGGGCGGTCGCCGGGCTGCCGGCGACGGGCTCGCTGTGGTTGTTGTTGTCGTTGCAGCGCGGCGTGCTGCAGGGCCTGCGGCTCTATGGGCCGGTCGGGATGTCGATCGTCGGCGAGGCGGGCGGGCGCATCGTCTGCGCGCTGGTGTTGTGGGGCGTCGGGCTCGGCGTCACCGGTGCTTATCTCGGCAACCCGTTGGCCTTCGTGTTGATGACGCTGTGGCTCCGGCGCGTGCTGGCGCGGAGACTCGGCCCACCCACCCCGGCCGCGGAGGCCGACGCCGACGCGGTGGACGGCGGCGCGGCACGGCCGCTGCTGGGCCTGGTCGGCGACAACTGGATCCCTATCGTCGGCCTGCTGCTGCTAGCGGTGCTGCAGAACGTCGACGTGATCGTCGGGCGCCATCAGTTCTCCGGTGACGGCGCCGGGTCCTACGCCGCGGCGGCGGTCGCCGCCAAGTCGGTGGTCTGGGTGGCGATCGGCGTCGGGCTGCAGCTGCTGCCGGAGGCGACCCGCCGTGCCGCCGCCGGGCTGGACCCGCGGCCGGCGCTGCTGCGCTCGCTCGCGGTGCTCGCCGCGATCGCGACGCCCGCGCTGCTGATCTTCGCGCTCATCCCCCACTTCCTGATGACGGTCGCCTTCGGCCCCGACCTGACGCTGGCCGCCGACGCGCTGCCGGTGCTCGGCGTCGCGATGACGCTGCTGGCCGTCGCCTATCTGACCGTGCAGTACATGGTGGCCTTGGGCGAGCTGAAGTTCGTCTGGGTCCTCGGCGTCGTCGCGATCGTCGAGCCGTTCCTGCTCAGCGCCGGCGACTTCACGCTGCTGTCGTTCGCCACCGTCGTCCTCGGCCTGCAGCTCGTGGCCGCCTCCGCCGTCTTGGCGCTCGGCTTGCGAACTCGGCGGCCGATGGCGGCAGCCTCGATGCCGGCCGCCTGACGACGGTCACGCAGACGCGGCGGCTCCGGAGGTGATGTGCTCGATCACCCGCCGGAACTCCTCCGTCGGCGAGAAGTCCACATACTCAGAGTCCTCAAGCGCTTCGGGGGCATGGCCGGCAGCCCAGTAGAACGCCTCGCCGGCGACGAAGTCCTGATGGCCGTCGGGCGTGTGCATCCGGACGCGCCCCTTGATCATGTAGCCCCAATGCGGACACGGGCAGAGATCGTGTGGCAGGCCCTTGGTCGCCGGGCGCAGGTCGGCGCCGGCGGGCAGCGTGACGAAGCCGACCGAGAGACCGTCCTCGTCGCGCAGACGGACTTCGACGCCGTTGTCGGCGATGACGACCGGGACGTCCTCACGTGGAATGGATCGCATGGTGCGTTCTCCTTCTGGTTAGTTGAGCAACTCGGCGATGCGTTGTGCGGCCCGACGAGCGCCGTCGGCTTCCACCGGGCGGTAGTCGACGTCGCGGCCGATCTCCTGTGCGATGGCCTGGGCGATGACGTCGGGGGTGGCGTGGTCGAAATCCATGCGGCGGCCGGCGCGGTAGCGGGCAAGCCGATGGGCCACGTGGAAGCGCTGCTCGAAGTGGCCGCGCAAAGGGAAGAAGAGGAACGGCCGCTGGGCGGCGGTCAGCTCCATCGTCGTCGTCAGCCCGCCCTGGACCACGGCGAGGTCACAGGCGGCAAGGTGGCGGTGGAGGTCCTCGACGTAGGCGTGCACCTCCAGGCCTTCATGCGCGTCCCGCTCGCCCAGGGTCGCCGGGTCGATGCGCGGCCCGGCCACGACGATCATCCGCAGCTCGGGAACGAGCTTGGCAGCGGCCGGGAAGGCCGCGATCACCCGCGCCAGCAGGTCCGCGCCCACGCCTGAGCCGCCGACCGTGACCACGCAGACGCGCTCGTGCGGCTGGTAGCCCAGCTCGGTGCGGAGGCGCTCGCGGTCAGGCAGCTCGGCCTGGTCGAAGCCGGTGATGTACCCGGCGAAGTCGAAGTTGCGCTCGGTCCACTCGCGGATCCCCGGAAGGTCCGGGCCGAGCCGATCGCCGACGATGTCATCGGGGTTGCCGACGAAGATCGCCCGGTCGCGGATCTCCGGATGGTCACGGACGTGCTCGACCATCTCGGCGTTGTAGTCGGCCGCCACGAACGCCTCGCGCTCGCCGTTCTCGGGGATCGGCAGCCAGCCGACGAAGTCCGTCAGCCACGCGAAGGGCGCGCGCTTGCGGCTCGGGTTCTCGTGCAGGTGGTAGTCGAGATCCCACGCCTCGTCGCCGATCCACAGGTCGTACCGGGTCTCGCTCACGGCGTCGTCGAAGACCATGTAGTTCGCGGTCAGGATCTCGTCCATGCGCCGGATCGCCTGGAAGCACTGCAGCTCGTGCCCGGCGGACTCCGCTGCGAAGTGGGCCGACTCGCTGACCAAGTGCTTGCTCGCGGGATGGATGCGCTCGCCTTCGGCCTCCAGCACGCAAGTCACCGGATGCTGGGCGAGCCAGTCGACCTGCAGGTCCGGGACGAGGGTGCGCAGCTCACGCGCGATCGCGACGTCCCGGCGCGCGTGGCCGAGACCGATCGGCGACGAGACGTACAGCGCGCGGGGCCGGCCGTCGGCGCGATGGACCGTGGGGTCCCGGCGAAACGACGGGTCGACGAACTCGCGGATGGCGAGGCTGACGGCGACGGGGCGGCGGACCTCCGGCACGTGGTCGCCGCCCTCCAGCGCGAGCAGCTTCCCGTTGGTGGTCTTGGTGAGCAGCTCGGCGTCGGCGATGGTGGTCAACTTGTCGTCGGTGCCGTTGATCACCAGCACCGGGCACTGCACGCGGCCGGCGAGCTCGAGTTGGTCGCGCCGCGTGAGCGGTGCGGCGTTGTCGGCCATCCACGTGCGGATCAGCGTCTCGGGGTCGGTCTGCAGGCCCCAGGCGACAACGTCGTCAAAGCCCTTGGTCGAGTGGGCCTCGTTGGTCGCCGCGGCGGCGAACCACGCGACGAAGTCGCGGTAGTCGTTGCGCCAGTGAAGTCCGTTGAACTTCGCAAACCCGCGCGTGGTCAGCGGCCGGCGCAGGAAGGTGCCGGCCAGACGAGGACGCGCCATGAACCGGGCCGCCACGCTGGCCGGCGACCAGCTCGCCGGGAAGAACGGCCCGATGAGCACCAGGCCGAGCACCCGCTCGGGATGCTCTGCGGCGACGAGCAGCGCGCGCTGAGCGCCCTTCGACAGGCCGACCACGATCGCGCGCTCGGTCCCCGTCGCGTCAAGGACGTCCAGCGCATCCTGGGCGAACTCCGACTCGGCATAGGCCTCGACCGTGCGAGGCCGGTCGCTCTTCCCGTTCCCGCGCGGATCGAAGACGACCACGCGGTGATGGCGTGCGAGGTAGGGGATCTGCATCTTCCACACCCGCGAGGGCACGAGCGTCCAGGTCGGGCACAGCAGGATCGTCGGCTCGCCGGTGCCGTAGACCTCGTAGAAGACGCGCACGCCGTCGCGCTCGGTGAAGCCCTGCTCGTCCGGATACCGCGCACGGGTCTGCTCGTTCGCGTCGGCCTGCTCGTCGGTGACCCGCTCGGTGGTGCTCATCGCGTCCCTCGTAAAACGTTAGTTGGTCGGGCGACCAATTAACTTGTATCGTAGAGTGCGACGCATGGCAACCCCCGACCCCGCCGACCGTGAGACGGCAGCACCAGGCGGTGACCTCCGCATCGCACGGGGGCGCTCCACACGCGCGCAGCTGCTCGCCGCCGCCGGCGACCTGCTGCGGGAGGAGGGCTACGCCGCGACCTCGATGCGCGCCGTCGCCGACCGTGCCGATGTGCGACTCTCATTGGTTCACTACCACTTCGGCTCCAAGCGCGGCCTGCTCGTCGCCGTCCTCGAAGACCTCACCGAACGGCTGCTCGAGCGCCAGCAGAAGATGTTCAGCGACGACCGGCCGTTTGCCGACCAGTGGCGCACCGCCTGCGACCACCTGCGCGAGGACATCCGCTCCGGCTACGTGCGGATCCTCTGGGAGCTGTGGAGCGCCGGGCTCGCCGACCCCGAGCTCGCCGAGCGCTGGCGTGCGACCCAACGCGGCTGGCGCGAGCTCATCGAGGCACGTCTCGAGCGCCTCCAGGCCGAGCGCGGCGTCGAGCTGCCGATGCCCCCACGCCCCCTCGCCACGCTGATCGGCAACCTGTTCGAAGGCGCCGAGACCGAGATCCTCGCCGGCGTCCCCGAGGACGAAGCGCCACACCTCGAAGCGCTCGAGGCCTGCGCAGCCCTGATCGCGCGCGCCGAGCGCTGAGGGGCGGCTAGCGCTTGCGGACGCGGATGACGCAGTTCCAGGACACGAGCTCGCGGAGGCCTGGGATCTTCATGACCGGCCTGGCCCACGGCCAGTAGCGTGGCTCGACCTGGACGATCTGCAGGCCGGGGTGGCTGCGGACGAGGCGCAGCGTCGCGCCGATGTGGCAGGCCCAGAGCGTCTCGCCGTAGGCGTGCTTCTCGGGCTTGCCGTGGCGCTTTTCGTAGAGGCGGGGCCCGAGCTTCGGCCCGAGGTAGTGGTAGGGCGCCATGAGGTGCCCGCCCCATGGCGAGTACCAGTTGGTCCAGGAGATGTAGGCCCAGCCGCCGGGCTTGAGCACGCGCTCGATCTCGGCGACGATCGGCGCGGCCGAGGGTGTGTGCTCGAGCATGTTGGAGCAGAAGACGCCGTCGACCGAACCGTCGTCGAGGGGCAGCGCGCCGGCGTCGCCGAGGACGTAGCCGGGTGGCGGCGTGCCGCCGAGCTCCAGCTCGTCGGCGGAGTTGTCAATCGGGATGACAACGGCACCGCGGTCGCGGAAGGCGTAGGTGTAGTAGCCGGGGCCGCAGCCGAGGTCGGCGATCGTCTGGCCGGCGAGCGGGCCATGGTGGGCATCGAGGTCCTCGACGGCATAGCCGGCCAGCAGGCGGTAGAACGGCTCCGGATCGGCGCGCTCGTTGCGCCAAAGACGCCACAGGGTGCGAAAGCGCGCGGGTCCGCGCGGCAGGTCTGCGGCGGTCACGCTCACCGACGGCAGGCTAGTAGGGTCGGCCGTCGCGTGAGCGCCCCTGCCGATATCGAGGGCTGGCTGACCGACGCGCAGGCCGACCGCCTGCGCGCCGCCGCGCAGCGTCTGGAGAGCGGTGCGACGGTTGTGGAGATCGGCTCCTTCCGCGGCAAGTCGGCGGTCGTGCTCGCAGCGGCGGTGCCCGCCGGCGCCCGCGTCGTCTGCATCGACCCGCACCTCGGCTCCGACCGCGGTCCGCAGGAGATCGCGGCTGACCACGAGCGTGGTGAAGACGACTACGAGGCGTTTCACGCCAACCTCGCGCGCCACGGCGTGACCGACGCCGTCGAGCACGTGCGCGCCCTCTCCTCCGAGGCCCTCGACGCGGTCGACGGACCGGTCGACCTGCTCTACGTCGACGGCGCGCACCGCTTCCGGCCGGCCGGCGACGACCTCGTCCGCTGGGGCGCCCGCGTGCGTCCGGACGGCGCGATGCTGGTCCACGACTCGTTCTCGTCGATCGGCGTCACGCTCGCGCTGCTGCGCCACGTCACGTTCGGCGCGTGGACCTACGTCGGCCGCTCGGGCTCGCTGGCCGAGTACCGGCGGCAGCGCGGCGGGCCGGCGAGCGCGCTGCGCCAACTCGCCCAGCTGCCGTGGTTTGCCCGCAACGTGGTGCTCAAGGCGCTCATCCTCGCGCGCCTGCGCCGCGGGCCCTGGCCTTACTGATCGTCGGTCGGCGCGCGCTGCGCGCGCAGCGTCCGCAGCAGAAGCAGCGCAAGCGCGATCAGCGCCCCGACAGCCATCCAGTGCGCCGCCATGCGGTTGGCGCCGAAGTCGGTGGCGTTACCGCCGACGCCCTCGTCGTCGTGCACGATGGCCGCGACGACGTAGGCCAGCGGCACGCCGACGCCGAGCAGGAGCGCGACGATGATGCCCAGCGCGCGGTCGCTGATGCCACGCCAGGCGATCACCGCGAACGCGACCGCCGCCACCGCCCCGGCGCGCAGGCCGAACGCCAGCCCGATCGCCACCACGGCCGTAAGCGCCGGCACGAGCGCCAGGTGTCCGCGCGCGCCGGTCGGCGGCAGGAGCAGCGGTCGCGGGCCATCGTCGTCCTCCCGCTTGCCGGCGATCGCACGGCGCCGACGGCGGAAGCCGACCAAGGCCACCAACAACAGCAACAAACAACCGGCGAGCGAGATCAGGTACCCGGCCGTGGCCGCGCGCTGCAGGTTGTAGGTGAAGTCGACGATGCGGCAGCCGCGCGTGACCGGCCAGGCGTTGGCATAGCCCTGCATCGGTCGCGGCGTGCCCAGCGAGCGGCCATCGCACGTCGCACGCCAGTGCTGGTCGTAGCTCTCGCCGAAGACCAGCCACGACGGCGCGGCGACGGCGATCCGCGCGCCGCGGCGTGCGTCGGCCGACGGCTTGCCACTGTCGAGGACGCGGCCGGCGTTCGTGGCCGTGGTGGTCCTCGCAGCTCCCGAGGCCAGCCGCAGCGCGTCGACGCGCAACGGCCGGTCGACGCCGGTGACCGCCACGCGGCGCGCGGGCAGTGCCGGCGCCGGCCCGCAGCCGCGCAGGCGCAGCGGCCGGCCGGCCTCCAGCGCCGCCCGATCGACGGTCCCCCCGAGCCCGACCACGCGACCGGCGATCCGGACCGCCGCGACACCACACGGGAGCACCACGCTGCCGTCGCGCGGCGCGCGGCGCGTCGGGACACCCGCGCCCAGGACCTCGCCAATGCCCACCGCGCGCCGCTGACGGTCCTGCCCGGAGGTCCCGGTGGGAAAGCGCGCGTCGAGGATGTCCAGGCGGAAGCGGCGCCCGCGCACGGCGTGCGGGAGCGTCACCAGGCCCAGCGGGCCGACGTGGACGTCAGCCTGCGCGCGGCCGTCGACGGTGAGGCGCACGCGCATGGGCCGGCGCACGCGGACCGGCGGCGGCGCCAGCACCAGGCGCGTCACGGTCCGCGGCGCGCGCACCGTCCACCCCAGCCACGCCGGGCGCCCGGGGATCCACTGGCCGATCCACGAGCGGTCGCCGCCATCGAACGCTCCGGAGGCGCGATGGCGGGCGAGCCCGTCGAACCGCGACGACGACGTCGCTGCCACCGGACCGCGAACGACGCCCGGCCCGCGCACCAACTCGTCGAGGACATCATCGGCCGTCCGCGGGTCGATCGTCGCCCACGCGTCAACCGCGTAACGCCGCGCCACAGGTGGATCGAGCGTCCGGGAGAGCTGGCGCTCGGGGTCCTGCGCGTCGCGCAGCAGCCCCGCGCCGCGCTCGCCGACGTAGCGCGAGGGCAGCAGCGGTAGGTCGGCGGTCGTCCGCTCCAGCAGGTAGTCAAGCCCGACGCCGGAGAGGTCGCGGCCCCGCAGGGCGGTCTCGGCCAGGACCGGCGGGCGCAGCGCCTCGTGCACGGTGACGCCGGGGATGCGCAGCTCGCGGATTCCCCCGGCCGCGCCGCTGCCGTGCTCGGGCTCGGAAACCTTCGTCAGGACGATGGTGAGCGATCGTGCGTGGCGAAGCTCGAGCGTCAGGTGGTTCCAGCCGCGGTGCACGCGGAAGCGGCGGCCGGCGACGGCGACCTCCTCGACGCGGCCGTGGCTGTCGGAGTAGGGCATCAGGTCGATCGCCGCGACGTCGCGCGGCGCGACGAAGGTCACGGTCAGCCGATGGCGCGGGCGCTCCAGCACGCGGTCGGCGAGCCACGCGGTGGACGGATCGCCGTCGATCGCGGCAAACGGGCGGCGCTCCGGGAACTGCGTGACCTGTGGCGAGGCGGGCGCCGTGATGCTCGCGACCCCTGAAAGCTGCTGAACGGTCTCCGACGCGGGCGCACCGAGCCACGGGTCCAGGAGCGCCCCGTCGGCGCTGATGCCTTCAGCGACCGGGAGCGTCGGCCCGACCTGCCCGCGCGAGCGCGACGCCACGAACGCCCGGCGCCGGTTGGCGTCGCTGATGACGACCGTGGCGCCGGGGCGCGCGGCGGCGCGGATGCCGGCCATCCCGAGGTCCGGCGCGTAGCTCAGCGCGCGGCCCGGATCTAGCGCGCCGAACGCCGCCAGCGCCGCGATCCCACCCGCGCCACCGTCGACGACGACCGGGCGAGCTTGAGGCAGCACGCGCACGATCCCGCCGGTGCGCACCTCGCTGCGCGTGATCTCCGGCACGCGCAGGCCACCGGTGAGCTGGCCGGCGCCTGACGCTCCGAGGACGGCCGGTCCGTAGCGCCGCGTGTCGGCGGTGAGCACGTGCTGGCCGCGCAGCTCGCGGATGACGTCGGCGACCGGCGCCTGGCCGCTGCGGCTGCGGTCGCCGTCGGCGGCGACGACGAGGTCGCCGACGCCGAGGAGGTCCAGCAGCGGCGGCAGCTGCCCGGGCTTCAGGCGCTCCTGCGTGATCAGCCCGTCGACCGTCCACTGCAGCTCGGTCGCCCGCCGGTCGGAGAACGGGACGACCCAGCGCGTGGTCACGGGATGGTCGGTCAGCGCTGGAAGGACCGGATCGATCGTGCCGCCCCAGGTCGCGAACGCGAACAGCTGCCCGGGAACCTCCATCGCCCGGCTCGACGCAGGCCGCCGGTCGAGGTCGGCGGCCACCGAGCGCCAGGCCGGCGGCAGGTCGAACGCAAGCTGACGCTCCAGCGCGCGGCCGGTGACCAACGGCCAGGCCGCGAGCGCGACGACGGCGGCCGCGCCACCGCCCAGCGCCACGCGCCCCCACGGCACCCGCGCGCCCACCCGCTGCCAGGCGGCGTCGAATGCCGCGCCGCCCAGCGCCGCCAGGCCGAGCGCCACCAGCGCCCCGGCCTTGTAGGTCGTGCGCAGGAACTCGATTGAATCCACGCGGTAGTACGCACCGGTCGCGACGCGGCGCAGCGGCGTGCCGTCGGGCCAGCCGACCGACATGATCAGCACGCCGGCCAGCGTCAACATCAGAAAGAACGGCGCGTAGCGCCAGCGCCGCGTCACGACGAAGCCGCTCAGCGCCAGCGCCGGCACGGCCAGCCCGGCCAGCACGACCGGCAGCAGGAAGAGCAGCGCCGGGGCGGAGCCCTGGAACGGTCGCAAGATGCCGCCGAAGCCAACGCCGACGTAGCTCGTCCAGAAGCCCATCAGCCGCAGCGACTCCGGGATCGAGGTCGTCGACCAGATCGTCCCCGGCTGCTCGCTGAACGGCAGGAAGCTCGGTGCCGCCACGCCCTGGATCAGCACCGGGATGATCCACCACAACTGCGCGACGACGTTGACCGCGAGCAGCCGCGCCACGGTCCGGCGCGCCGCACGCCATGGCACGTCACCCCACAACAGCTCGTAGACCACCAACAACGCCGGACCGACCAGCAGCCAGGCGGTCACCGCCACGTTGACGCCGCCGCCGGTCGACGCGAGCACGAGCGCGAAGAGCGCCGGCCAGCGCCATCCGCGCGGCTCCCGCAAGCCCCGATGGACCGCGAGCAACAGCCACGGCAGCGCCGCGTAGGAGAGCAGCGAGATGCTCGTCCGGTTCGCGTAGACCGTGACGTACGGGTTGACGATGAACAGCACGCCGGCGGCGAGATGCAGCGCGCCGCGGCGCGGCGTCGCCAACGCGTCGAGCAATCGAACGATGCCGATCGCGGCCAGCGCCAACAGCGTCCCGAGCCACAGCCGGTGCACGATCCAGGTCGGCATGTCGAGCGCGTCGCCGAGCGCGAACCACGGCGCCATCGGCCACGCGTAGCCGCTGTACTGCGCGCCGAAGACATGGCCGAGGTCGGTGGTCGGCGACCAGACCGACAGGACGTTGGAGAGGAACCGCGCCGGCGCGACGTAGAGGTCGACCTTGGTGTCGGCGACCACGTCGCCAGGGCGCTGGACCAGCGCCAGGGCATAGGCCAACAGGACGAGTCCGAACGTGATGGAGCGGCGGCGCATACGTCGAGGTGGCCGACCGACCTGCCGCGACGTGCCGGCGTCCGGGGCCCGTCTAGGCTACTCCCGAATGCCGCGCGGCGCAGCCCTCCTCCCCACCGCGGCGCTGCTCGCGGGGCCTGCGGTCGTGGGGTTCTCCAACGGCGGGGCGACCGACGTCTCGCGCTTGTCAGCCACCGTGGGCGCCTTCGTGATCCTGGCCCTCGCGGCGGCGCTCGTGCCGGGCCCGCCGTGGCCGGCGACGGCGGCGGCCCGCTGGGCGCTGGCGGGTCTCGCCGGCTTCGCTGCATGGACGTTGCTGGCGCGCATGTGGGCGCCGACCCACGGGCGGGCCGACGTCGCCTTCGAGCTGGCAGCGCTCTACCTGGCCACCGCCGCCGCGGCGGCGTTGCTGCTGCGCCGGCGCGCCGTCGCGCGGCTGGCCGAGCCGGCGCTGGCGCTGGGCATGGTCGCGGTCATCGGGTACGGCGTGGCCGGGCGGCTCGTTCCGGGATTGCTCGCGCTAGCGGTCTCCCCGCGGGCCGGCGGTCGGCTCGACCAGCCGCTGACCTACTGGAACGCGATGGGCGCGCTCGCCGGCCTCGGCCTCGTGCTCGCCGCGCGGCTGGCCGGTGACGAGACACGACAGAGCTGGATGCGCGCGCTCGGGGCCGCCGCGCTGCCGCTGCTCGGCGCCGGGCTGTACCTCAGCTTCTCGCGCGCGGCGATCGCGGCGACGATCGCGGGCGTCCTCGTCCTCGTCGTGCTGGTGCCGTCCCGCGCCCAGGCGCGCGCGGCCGTTCTCGCCGCGGTGGCCACCGGCCTGGGGATCGCAGCGACCGCGCCGTTTGACGGCGTGCGGGCGCTCGCGGGCTCGCTCGATCTCCGCGAGCGCCAGGGCGCGGCAAGCCTCATCCTGCTGGTCGCTGCGACGCTGGCGGTCGCCGGCGCGCACGTCCTTGGCGAGGCGCGCTGCACGCCGCGGCTGGCGCTGCCGCGAGGCTGGCGGGGCGCCGCCGCGGTGGCCCTCGCCGTCGTCGCCGTGCTGCCCTTCGTAGCCGCGCTGGCCGACCGCAGCGACGCCGGCTCTCAGACGTTCGGAGCGTCGACCTCGCGGCTCGCCGCGGCGGGCAGCAACCGCGCCGCCTATTGGCGCGTGGCGATCCGCTCCTGGGCCGATCACCCGCTCGCCGGCGAGGGCGCAGGCAGCTTCGGCGAGACGTGGCTGCGTGAGCGCGACATCGCCGAGCGCGTCCGCAACGCGCATTCGATCGAGCTCGAGACGGCGTCGGAGCTCGGCCTCGTGGGCCTCGCGCTGCTCGCGTTGATCGTCGGTGGCGTCGGTCTGGCGGCGCGCCGGCTGCACGGCGAGGACGCGGCGCTCGCCGCGGGACCGGCGGCGGCGCTCGTCGCCTGGTTGTTCCATGCCTCGGTCGACTGGGACTGGCAGGTGCCCGCGCTGACCGGCGTTGCAGCGATCCTCGCCGGCCTGGTCGTTGCTCGTGTGGGGCAGCGCGGCGACGACGGCGACCAGGACGCCGCGAGGTCCGTGTCGAGCTTTGGTGCACATGGAGCCTTTGCTCGACACGCAACGCCGGCGCGGACCGCCCCAGCCGAGCGCGACGACCCCGACCCCCACGTCGCGGCCTCCGTCGCCCCGCCGCCGGGCCACCCGCGCTTCCCGATGCTCGACGGCGTCCGCGCCATCGCCGCGCTCTCGGTCGTCGTCCTCCACGTCAGCGACCGCTCGGGGTTCAGCCAGCACCAGCTCGTTGGCGCGCTCACCGCGCGCCTGAACGTCGGCGTCGCGCTCTTCTTCGTGCTGTCGGGCTTCCTGCTGTACCGGCCGTTCGTCGCCGCCCGCGTCGACGGCCGGCCTTCCTCGACCGTCGCGCACTACCTGCGCCGCCGCGCGCTGCGGATCCTGCCGGGGTACTGGGTCGCGCTGGCGGTCACGGCCGGCGTCGGCTGGGTCACCTTCGCGCTCGGCTGGTGGCGGTATGCCTTCTTCCTGCAGCCCTACAACATCTACTCGCTGTTCTCGGGGATCAACCCGGCGTGGACGCTGTCGATCGAGGTGTTGTTCTATCTCTCGCTCCCGCTGTGGGTCGTCGTCGCGGGGCGGCTGCTGGCCGGCCGCCCGCGCGCCGCGCAGTTGCGCGCCGAGCTGTGGGCCGTCGGCGCGCTGGCGCTCTTCGGCATCGCGTTCCGGACGGCCGCGGTGGCGATCCAGAACACGTCGCTGTGGGTCATCAGCTACCCGGCGCACCTCGCATGGTTCGCCGGCGGCATGGGGTTGGCGCTGCTGAGCCTGTGGCTCGAGGACCGGCCCGCGCCGCGGCTGCTGCGGCCGCTGGTCGCATCGCCCGCCGCGTGCTGGGGCGCGGCGCTCGTCGCCTACCTGCTGGCCGCCTACGCGAGCGGCTTGCCACGCGGGCTCGGCTCGTCGCCGACGCCGCTGGAGAACATCGTGGGGCATGTGCTGTATCTCGCCGTCGCCGTGCTCGTGACGCTGCCGGCGATCACGAGCGCCGGACGTGCAACCGAAACGGCGGGCGGCGTGTCAGCGGTTATCCGCTACGTGCTCGGCCATCCGCTGGCCCTGTGGCTGGGCGCGATCTCCTACGGGATCTTCCTCTACCACGACCCGTTCCTGGACTGGCTGATCGCCCGCGGCTTCCTGGATTCCGCGCCGGGCCTGCCGTACCTCGATCTGATGGTCGTCGTGGTGGGCGGCGCGATCCTCATGGGCGCCGCGAGCTACTACCTGGTGGAGCGTCCGTTCCTGCGCCTCAAGGACCCGCGGAACCGGCCGCGCCCTGCGGCGCGGCCGTCGTCTTCGGAGGCCGCCAGCGCGGGTTGAGCGCTTCGGCGCGGCGGGCGGCGCGCGCTGCACCGGCCGGATCGTCGCGCCCCAGCGCCTGCGCCAAGGCCGCCCACGCCGCGAACTCCCGCGGCCCGGCGGCGATCGCGCTGCGCGCCATGGCCGCGGCGACATCCGGGTGCCCGGACGCGCTCACGCCCGCGGCAGCGACCGCGATCTCCTCGGGGTCTGCGCAGGCGTCGACCACATCGCGGACGGTGCCAGCGGGCGCGGCGTGGCGCAGACCGTCGGAGAACAGGGCCGCCCTGGCGCGGTCGCACGTCGCGGCCTCAGCGCGCCGGTGCGCGAAGACCACGACCGCGACGATGCACGCCACGACGACCGCGCCGCGGGCCACGAGGGTCGCGAGCGTGGTGCCGGCACGCGAGGGCTCGGGAGGGGCGGCGACGATCGGCTGGTTCTACCAGACGCCCCGCTGTTCTAGCCTGAGCGCCATGTCCGCTGACACCCCCGAGGAGCTCGCCGGCCTGCAGGCCGCGGGCAAGGTCGTCGCCCAGACCATCCGCGAGCTGCGCAAGCTGGTCCGCCCCGGCATCACGACCGGTGAGCTCGACGCTGCCGCCGCACGCGTCTTCGCCGCGCACGGCGCGCAGTCCGGCCCGCAGCTCGACTACGACTTCCCGGGCGCGATCTGCATCTCGGTCGGCGACGAGGCCGTCCACGGCATCCCGGGCCCGCGACGGCTGCGCGAGGGCGAGCTCGTCAAGCTCGACGTCACCGCCGAGCTCAACGGCTTCTACGCCGACGCGTGCCGCACCGTCGCCGTCGGCAAGGCCAAGCCGTCGGCGGTCAAGCTGATCGGCGCGGCCGAGACCGGTCTCAAGCGCGGGATGGCGGCCGCGACCGCCGGCGCGACCGTCAACGACATCGGCATCGCCGTCCAGGCCGAGATCGAGCAGCGCGGCTTCTCGGTCTGCGCTGCGCTGACCGGCCACGGCATCGGGCGCCGGATCCACGAGGAGCCGACGGTCTTCTCCATCGCCCAGCCGGGGCCCTCACCGATGCTGACCGAAGGCCTGATCATCACGATCGAGCCGATCATCGCGGCGGGCGACGGCGAGGTCGTCGAGGATGGCGAGTGGATCGTCCGCACCGCCGACGGCTCGCTCTCGGCCCACGCCGAGCACACGATCATGATCACCGACGGCGCACCGCTGGTCCTCACCGCGTGAGCGCGGAAGGCCTCGCCTTGAGGCTCGGCTTCCGTGCGGGAACTCGCCTGGGGCTCCTTCCCGCGGCGATCGGAGCATCGGCGTGAGCGCGGCGCTGGCGATCGCCGGCCTGCGCAAGCGCTACGGCCGCCATGAGGCGTTGCGCGGCGTCGACCTGGAGATCGGCGAGGGCGAGTTGGTGGGGTTGCTCGGTCCCAACGGCGCCGGCAAATCAACGCTGACCAAGATCGCCTGCGGGTTGGTGGCGCCGACGAACGGCGCGGTCGCGGTCGCACGGCCGTTCGGCTACCTGGCCGAGCTCTTTCGCTTCCCGGGCTGGTGCACCGCCGACGAGGTGCTCGTCCTGCACCAGCGGCTGACGGGCTCGCACGGCGGCGGGCGTGAACGCGGTGAGCTGCTGGAGCTGGTGCGGCTGGAGGAGAACGCGGGCACCCGGGTCGAGGCGATGTCGAAGGGCATGCAGCAGCGGCTCGGCCTGGCGCAGGCGATGATCGGCGACCCGCGGCTGCTGCTGCTCGATGAGCCGACGAGCGCGCTCGATCCCGGCGGGCGGCGCACGGTGCGCGATCTGCTGGAGGAGCTGCGCCGCCGTGGTGTCGCCGTGCTGTTGAACACGCACTTGCTCAGCGAGGTCGAGCAGGTCTGCGATCGCGTGGTGATCATCGACAAGGGTCTGGTCGTTGCGGCCGGCACGCCCGCGGAGCTGGAGGGCGGCAGCAGCGTGGAGGTCGAGCTGGCCGGCGGCGTACGGCACTTCGAGGGCGGGCGTGAGGACGTTCCGGGCATCGTCGCCGAGCTGGTCGCCGCGGGCGAGCAGGTCTACGGCGTGCACGTCCGGCGCTCCACGCTAGAAGACGTCTACCTGGAAACGGTGGCCGACGCCCGATGAACAACGGCATCCTCATCGTCGCCCAACACGCGTTGCAGGAGGCGCTGCGGCGCCGCGTGCTGCTCGTCGTGCTCGTGCTCACCGTCGTCTTCGGCGGCCTCTACGCCTGGGGCTGCCATGCGTTGTTCAACGACTTGAGCGGCGTCGGCAACTCGAGCACCGGATTGGATCCCGTCGCGCTGGCCGGCTCGACGATCGTCGGGCTGGCGATGTTCGGCGGCCTCTTCCTCGGCATCGTGCTCGCGACGTTCCTCACCGCCGGCGCGGTGCGCGGCGACGCCGAGCGCGGGCTCCTGCAGCCGCTCGTCGTCCGGCCGCTGGGCCGCGGCCAGTACCTCCTGGGCCGCTTCCTCGCCGCCGCGACGGTCAGCGCGATCTACGTGTTGATCGTGTACTTCGGCGCGATCCTGATCACCGGCGCCATCGGCGACTGGTGGCCCGCACACCCCTTCGGCTCCGCCTTCCGGCTCGCGGGCGGTGCCGTGCTGGTGGCGGCGCTGTCGCTGCTGGGCTCCGTCTTCCTCGGCGCCACCGCCAACGGCATCCTTATGTTGATGGCCTACGGCGCTGGCCTGCTCGCCGGCCTTCTCGGCGCGATCGGCGACGCCATCCCCTCCCCCACGTTGCAGCACATCTCCGCTACCGCGTCCTGGGTCCTGCCTTACGAGGCCCTCTACCGCGACGCGCTGCGCCTGCTCGTCCAGGACGTGCCGGGCGTCACCGGCGCGATCGTCCAACTCGGCCCGCTCGGCGGCTCCCACGACGCGGGCCCGCTGCTGATCCCGTGGGCGATCATCTACCTGGCCTTGGTCCTGGCCGCGGCGGGCTGGGCGTTCGCGCGGCGCGACCTGTAGGCCTACTGCTTCTTCCTGGCCTTGGCCTTGGTCTTGCCCAAGAGCTTGTGGTCCAGGAACGCGGTCTTCGGCTTGGCCGTGGCCTTGAACCGGGCGCTCCCGGCCTTGCCCCAGTTGCCCTGCACGCCCTGGGCGTGCACGGTCGCCGTGCCGCCGAAGCCAGCGCCCAGGCCGCTGATCTTCACGCTGCGGCGCGCCGTCTTGACCGTCTTGGCGCTGCCATCGGCCAGCTTCACGGTGATCCCGTAGCGCTTGGCGTTCTTGGCGGCGGTCCAGGTGACCGTCACCGCCCCGGACTTCGCCCGCCGGACCTTCACCCCGCGCGTCGCCCCCGGCGTCACGGTGTCCGGCGCCGTGAAGCTCGCCACGACCTGGGGTGGCACCGGCGCGCCATCGAGCGTGATCTCGGCCACGATCTCGCGCTTGCCCGCCGCGCCGACCGCCGGCGTGAACACGAGCGTGCCCTTGCCGCCCTTGGCGACCTTCAACCGCTTGTAGATCCCCGTCTTGGAGCGCTCGAAGAAGGCCACCGACTTGCCGCCCGCCAGGCCCGCGTCGTAGTGCAGGACGCGCCGGTCGCCCTTGGCCGTCACGGTCGCGCTGACGCCGTCGTCGGCGCGCGTCTCGCGGACCCGCGTGATCGCCGACGACCCCGCGGCGGGCGTCAGCGTGTAGGTCCCCGGCTTGCCGTGCAGGACGCCGGCGATCGTCACGCCGTCGCCCGCGTCGCGCAGCAGCCCGACGTGCGGGCCGTGCACGGACGCGGGCCCGTCGGCGCCGATCGTGACCTTCTCGCCATCGGGCCCGGTCAGCGTCCCGGTCGGCGCGACGCCGCCGGCGCCGTGCAGCTCGACGCTCTTGGTGTCCTCGCCTTCGGCGACCTTGAAGGTGTACCCCGCGGCCTGCGCCGCCCGGGCGCGCGCCGAGATCGCGTGGTCCCAGTAGCGGCTCGGCTTGCAACCGGTCGGCCACCAGATGCTCGGGACGACCGCGCCCCAGCCATAGCCGCCGCCCGGCACCCAGTCGTCGTGGACGATGTCGCCGAAGCAGACCGCGATCCCGCGGTCGCTGACCCAGCCGGCGGCGGTGCCGCAGAGGATGCCGACGAGGCAGCCGTGGATGCTGCCCTCGAGGTCGTACTGGTGGGTGAGCAGCGAGAACGAGCCCGCGACGTGGCCGTCGATCGTGATGCCCGGCACGCCGAAGCTCATGCTGCCGGCGCCCGCGACGTAGAAGGGGTACTGGTAGACGAGGTAGGCGCTGGCCATGCCCAGCGTCCCGAGGACCGGGACGTTGAGCCCCACCCGGCCCGCGGCGCCGATCGCCGGCCCGGTGACGCGCACCGAGGCGCCGTTGAAGCCGGGCCCGTCGGCGCCGGTGATCGTGTAGGGGCTGCCCGGCGAGGCGAGCGCGATCACCAGGTCGCCGTTGATGGTGGCCAACCCCGCCATGCTCATCGTGACGCCGCCGTGGACGACCGGCGGGTCGGCGTTGATGTGCAAGTTGATGTTCTGCAGGAAGACGCCGGGGAACACCATCGGCTGGTGGCCGCCGAAGTCGAGCGTGCCGCCCGCCCCCG
Organism: Baekduia sp.; assembly: GCF_035996765.1. Lineage (NCBI taxonomy): Bacteria > Bacillati > Actinomycetota > Thermoleophilia > Solirubrobacterales > Baekduiaceae > Baekduia > Baekduia sp. Next base: position 12,094 of record NZ_DASYJG010000025.1, on the reverse strand, counting down.
CGAAGTTGTTGTTGCAGAACAACACGCCGTTGGTCGGCGGGTCGGGCGCCAGGCGGAAGCTGGCCGCCGGCCCAGCGTCGTTGCGGGAGCCGACGTAGATGGTGCCGACGCCCTTCCACATCGGGCCGCTGCAGCCCTGCGCCGGATCACCTTTGGCGGAGTAGTGCAGGTCGAAGTCGGTGAACTGCACCGGGCCCAGCTCCACGTAGGGCAGCCGGATGTTGATGTTGTCGATGACCGGGTCGTGCGCATTGTCAGTGCGGACCGTGGTCACGTTCGTCGGGACCGGCCCACCGAAGGCGGTCAGGATCCCCGGCATCCCAAGGTGCAGCGTCAGCTCGGAGTAGTGCTGGCCGCCCTGGAAGAACGTCGCGAGCTGCGCCGCGCCGTCGACCGGGAAGCCGCCGATCTGGCGCAGCCCCGAGGTCGACACGGTCCCGAGGTCGGCCCGGCCACCGCTACCGCGCAGATCGAGGTTGAGCGCCCCGCTGCTGACCTTGGCCGCGCCGAACGTCACGGTGCTCCCACGGCTGACGACGCGCTGCAGGTTCGGGAAGAAGATCACCGGCGTGCTGCCGCCCGGCGTGAAGACCATGCCGTTGATCCGCACCGGTTTGTAGGCCACGAAGACGTCGGTCGGGACCGTGGAGTCTTGGCTCAGGTGCTCCCACTCGGAGACCACCGCGCGGTCCTTGACCGGCAGCGAGTCGCGGTCGAGCACGTGGGTCATGCAGCCGGTCGCCTCCGCGACACCCGCGGCCACGGTCATGTTGGTGCAGCTGCTCTCCAGGGCGAGCGCCTTGATGATCCCCTGGAACTCGCTCTGGAACCCGCCGCACATCGAGAGAAACGGCGGCCGGATCAGCTTGCCGCCTGTCGACGAGGGCGATGACGGCGCGACCGTGGGCAGCTTGGCCGTCAGGATCTGGATCCGCGAGGCCGGGCTCGCGAGCCCGGTCGCGCTGACCGCCGTCAGGCTGAGCGTGCGCGGCACCGTGAAGGACAGCGCCGCCGCGTGCGCGCCGAGCGCGCTCGCGCCTGCACCGCCGGTCGCGTAGCTGACGCCCATCGACGGCTGGTCGCCCGGGCAGCTGACGTCGGTCTTGCCGTCGCCCGTGACGTCCCAGTCGAGGTGGTCGGCCCCCGTGACGTTGGCGTCGACGACGGTCATGAGGCTGCCGGTCCGGAAGGGCAGCCGGCTGGCGACGCCGTTGATGCGCGGCGCCTGGTCGGTGTGCACCGGGGTCGGGCCGACCGGGATCGGCGTGCTCCCGTCGTCGTCGGGCACGAGGTCGGGCGGCGCCGGGCCGGGCGCGGCGGCCATCCGGCCGATCTCCGTCGGCGTCAGCGCGCGGTCGTAGACCTTCACCTCGTCGAGCCCGCCGGTGAAGGTGCTCTGGCCACAGCTCAGATCGCTGTACTGGCCGATCCGGAAGCTCTTCTCGGTCGCGGCCATGTAGTTGATGGTGTCGGGCGAGGCCGCCGGCGGGGCGGCGGTGACCTGCTTGCCGTCGATGTAGAGCAGCGTGTTGGTGCCGTCGAACGTCCCGACGGCCATGTGCCAGTTGCCGTCATAGACCGCGTTCCCGGGGCCGGCGTCGGCGATGTGAAACGTGGTCGCGCCGCGGACGTAGAACTGCAGGCCGGGGCCAGAGTGGTAGCCGGTGTACAGGCCGACCGACGAGCCGCCGCAAACCGGCGCACCCTCGCCGCCATCGCTGACCAGGTACTGCAGCAGGCCCGGGAAGCCGTTGGCCTTGAACCACACCACGAGCGAGACGTGCGGGGGCTGCAGCAGGCCGAGCTTCGGGCTGGACTGCCCGACGATGAGGTCCGCGCCGCTCCCGCCGGCCTGCAAGCCGTTGCCGAAGCGCCCGGGGACGACCTGCGCCCCGGGAGCGACGTCCGTGGCGATCGCGTTGCCCGAGCTCTCCGCTCCATCGGCGGCGTCCATGTGCCACTGGGCGACCAGCGGCGACGTGGCGTGCGCCGCGGGAGCGGCGATCAGCAAGAGGGCCAAGGTCCACCAACACGCGATGGCCCGCCGGATGTTCGTGATCACCACTCGACCCTTTCACGGCATGCGGACGCTCCGCATTGTGGTGCCGCGGCGGCGTGGCTAGCGCCGCGCGAGCAGCAGGTAATCGCCGTAGCGCCCCACCTGCGCGTAGTGCGCGTTGATGTAGTCGTCGAGCAGCGTCACGCCTGACGACGTGCCCGAGCCGTTGTCCTCGACATCCCGCGCAACGGGCGCGAGCCAGCGGACGATGAGCCTGGTGTGCGTCCGCTGCAGCGCCGCGCGCATCTCCCGCTGGACCTTGGCGGTCGTCACGACGCCGGGCTGGACGACGTCGTAGCGCGTGGGGTTGGCGCGGTTCAGCAAGATGTACAACAGGGTGTCGCCGACGCGCACGCGGTCATAGCGCGGTGGCGCCGAGAGCAGCGGGTCGCCGGGCTTCGAGCGCTGACGGACCGCCGCCGCGAGCTCCTCGAGCGCATGCGCATCGTCCGGCGCCGTGCGCACGCCATCGACTGCTGACAGGTCGACGCCGGCCAGCGCGGTGGCGTCCGTCACCTTCCCCAACTGCCGATCCAGGCCGTGCGCGACGATCAGCGCGAGGCCCACGGCCAGCGCCACCTTGAGCGCCATGCGGCTCTCGCGCGCCGCCGCGGCCGCCAGCGCGATCGCCAGGACCGCCGCCAGCGGCACCAGGTGGAACTCATCGGTGCGCGCGAGCAGGTACGCGAGGCCGACCACCATCAGCGGCAGCAGCGCGCCGCCCCGACCGCGCGGCAGGACCACCGCGCCCCAGAGCACGGTAAAGACCACCAACAACGCTGGGAACATCCGCTCCAGCACCTTGTTGGGGTCCGTGGTGTGCGGCGCGAGCGGGAACGGCAGGTGCTGCAGGTGCTGCTTCAACGCGAAGCCGAACGTCTGCGAGAGCAGGTCGCCGGGCGACACCACCAAGAACGGCAAGAGCCCCAACAACGCCACGAACGCCGCCGACAGCAGCGGCGTCCAGCTCCGCCGCCCATCGAGGATCCACGCGCCGAGCGCCGCGGCGATGCCGATCTCCGGCCGAAACAGGAACGCGGCGCCGGCCAGGATCCCGGCCCAGCCGCGGCGCCGCCGTGCGGCCAGCAGGCTCCCCAGCGCGAGCGCCAGCGCGGGCGCGTTGGGCCCCGGCGTCAGCGGCCACGCCATCGCCGCCGTCACGCCCGCCCAGGCGCCCAGTGCCCAGCGGTCGTTGACGGTCTCGCGCCGCACCAGCAGGTAGGCGAGCACCGCGCACACCCCCGCCAGCACCGCGCGCACCACGCGCCAGAGGACCAGCGAGTCGCCAAGCGCCGCCTGCAGCAGCGGCGCGCCCGGCAGGTAGTTACACCAGAAGTCCCGATAAGGCCATTCGCCGCCGGCGATGCGATGGCCCCATTGCAGCATCAGCCCTTCGTCGTGCGGACCGATGCCGGCGCGGTAGTCGATCGCCGCAAACGCCGTGCTGAGCAGCGCCAGCACGACGAGCCGCAGCGGCGACACGCGCACATAGACGCGGAAGAAGCCGGCCGACGGCTCGCGCTGCGGCGACGTCGCGGCCACCGTCACTCCGCCGCCTGAGCATGGCCACCAGCTGCCGGGCCACGCCACGGCCGCACGGGCACCGCCCGCTCCATCGCCGCCCGCTGCGTCCCGCCGGGGCCCTGCCGCGCCCGCCAGGCGCCCGGCAGGCGGGGCACCGCCGCGATCAACCCACGCAGGTGCTCACCGAACGCTCCCGGCCCGCGCCGCGCCGCGTCCACCAGCCAGGACGCCTGCCGGTAGGCCACATACGGCGCCCACCCCAGCGGGAACCAGCGCACCGCCAGCACGAGCGTGTTGCGCGCGACGAAGAAGCCGACGGCCGCGCCCGATCCGGCGCCGGCATGGCGCGCGACGGCGGGCTCATAGCGACACGTCCACCCCGCCAGCCGCAAGCGCAACGCGAGCTCGACGTCCTCCAGGTACATCCCGTAGGACTCGTCGAAGCCGCCGACCTCAAGCACCGCCGCGCGCCGGTACAGCGCCGCGCCCGCGCATGCGCCCCAGACCTCGCCGGGCACATCGAAGCGTCCGTCGTCACGGCGCCCGCGCCCGCGCTGCTCGCAGACGCCATCGCGCCGCAACGTGTCGCCCGCGTCGTCGATCAGGCCCGAGTCATCCATCCCCACCATCTTGCACGCCACCGCGCCCGCCTCAGGTACGGCCTCCAACACCTCGACGGTCCGCGCCAGCCAGTCAGGCGCCAGCACGACGTCGGTGTTGATCAGCGCGACCGCGTCGCAACCGTCCGTCGCCACCGCCGCGAACCCCGCGTTCGCCGCGGCGCCGAAGCCACCCGAGATGCCACGCTCCACGACCTCGACGCCCTCGCCGCGCAGCCACGCCACGGAGCCGTCGCGCGAGCCGTCGTCGACCACCACCACTCGGTCTGCCGGGCGGGTCTGCGCGCGCAGCGACGCAAGCAGCCCGGGCAGCCAGCGCCGGCCGTCCCGGTTGGGGACGACGACCGCGACCCGAACCCGAGGCCCTTGGGCGAGCGGTTCGGCGTTCACGCGGCGCGGCGGCCGGCGAGCGCCAGCCCGCGCGCCGGACGATGCCGGTCACCGCGGGGGCCGGGACCGGCGGCGAGCGCCTGGTCGACGTTTGCGCGAATCTCCTGCGCAAAACTCTCGCGGCCGAAGCGCTGCGCGTTGACGACGCAGTCGGCAGGGTCGACCGAGAGCGGGTCGAACGCGGCCACCGCCTCGGCCAGCGCCTCGGGCCTCGCCTGCTCGTAAAAGACGCCGGTGGCGCCCTGCTGGACCGTCTCGGTCACACCGCCCTCGTCGAGCGCGATGACGGGCCGCCCCGCGGCCTGCGCCTCGACCGCCGCGATGCCGAACTCCTCAGTCGCCGTGACGACCAGCGCGCGCGACGTCGCCAGCAGCCGCGCGACCTCGCCGTCGGTGACGCGTCCGGTGAAGCGGATCGTCGGGCCGGCGAGGCGCTGCAGACGGCGCGCGTCGGGCCCGTCGCCGATGATCACGAGCGGCCGGCGCAGCTGGTTGAACGCGCGCACGGCCAGCTCGATCCGCTTGTGGGGCATCAGCTCGGAGAGCACGGCGTAGTGGTCGCCCACGACCCCGGGCGCGAAGCGCTCGATCTCGACCGGCGGATGGACGACCTCGGCGTCGCGCGTGAAGTAGCGCGCGATGCGCCGGCGCGTCGTCTCGGAGTTCGCGATGTAGCGGTCGACGCGCTGGGCGGCGATCCAATCCCACTGGCGCCAGCGCTGCAGCACGATGCCGAGCGCGGCGCGCGTGACCGGCCCGCGCGCCCGCAGCGTCGCGTCGCGCGCGTTCCAGGCGTAGCGGAACGGGTTGTGGCAATAGCAGACGTGCACGGCATGCTCGGAGGGCAGCACGCCGTGCGCCCACGCCGACGAGCTGCTCAGCACGAGGTCGTAGCCGGTGAGATCCAGCGCCTCCATCGCATAGGGGTAGAGCGGCAGCAGGCGCCGAAACGAGGTCGCGTCGGGGTGCAGCTTCTGCAGGAACGACGTGTGGATGCGACGGTCGGCGAAGCGCCCCTCGGTGCCCACCGGGTCATAGACGGCCGTGAAGATGTCGGCGTCGGGATAGAGATCGCAGAGCGCGAGAAAGACCCGCTCGGCCCCGCGCAGGTCGAGCAGGAAGTCATGGACGAGCGCGACCCTAGGCTCCGTCTTTTCCATTCGCGGCCGAGTCTAGATGTCAACGAGGCGTCAACGTGCGCCCACATGCAGGGCGCTGCCCTCGAGCAGCACCGTGGTCACGGCCTCCGGGTTGTCCCAGGTCGGGATGTGTCCGCAGTCGATCAGCGTGACGTTGCGCACGTGGGGTGCCAACTGCCGCGGCCGCGCGATAAGGCGGTCGAGTTGCGGCCAGGCCAGCGTGACCGGCACGCCGATCTCGGCCAGCTTCGTGAAGTGCCCGGCACGCATCGCCGCGTTGACCGCCGGGAAGTCCGGACCGTGGGCGTAGGCGCGGACGAGGTGGGCCGCCGCGGGAGGTGGGACGCGCTCGGGATGGCCGACGGAGCCGGCGAGGATCAGGCGCCGGAGCCGCGCGCTGCGGGTCGCCACACCGGCGATGGGCGCCGCGAGGCGCGCGGCACGGCGTGCGTCGCTTGGCTTGGGTCCCAGCGGCCGCGTCCACAGACCGGCGGGCGCGATTGCCGTGACCGAGGCGACGGCGCCGTCGAGCCCAAGCGCCAGCGCGACCCAGCCGCCGAGCGAGTTGCCGGCGACGTGCCAGGCGTGGCCATCGAGGCCGAGTTCGGTCTCGACAAACCGGCGCACCGCAGCCGCGAGCCGTTCCGGCGTCGGGGTCTGCCCATCCTCGAGGGCCAGCGGCGCCGACTCACCGAAGCTGGGCTTCGGCGCGCGGCGCATGAGCTCGGCCAATGGTGGGGAGTCGCCGAACCCGGGCAGATCGACCGCGATCACGTCGCGCTCGAGCGCCAGCCGATCCAGGATCGGATCCCAGACGCGGCGGTCGGCGCCGAGCGGATGCAGGAGCACCAGCGGCGGCCCGGAGCCACGACGCGTGAACGCCAGCGATGGTGTGGCCACGACTCAGGCGTCCACGGCGAGGGCGACCACCGCGCTGATCGCCGCCGACGCGCCTGCGACGACGGCTGTTGCAGCGGGCGCCTCGCCGGGCAGGCCGCCGCGGCCGGCGACGGTGGAGGCGATGTCTGACAGGTCACCGACGATAGACGCCGCCAGCCACGGACGGACCGGACGGCCGCTCAGCACCGCGGCGATCGCGCCGCCGTGCAGGATCGCCTCGCGCGCGCCGAGCGCGCGCAGCGGGACCTGCGTCGGCGGCGTCGCCGCGCTCGGGCCGAGCCAGCGGCGCGCGAGGCGCTCGGGCGCCGCAACCAACCCGACGCCGTAGACGACCCGCAGGCCGAGGACCGCGACCGCGGCGGCCCGGGCGCGCGTCACGATCCCACCGCCGCGACCGCGACCGCGGCCAGCGCCGCGACCGGCTCGGTGGCCTCCGGGCGCCAGTGCGGCTTGGCCAGCACGGTCTGGATCAGCCCGATGCGCCGCTCGGCGAAGCCCGCCTCGCAGTAGGCCAGGTACAACCGCCAGAGGCGGCGGAAGCGCTCGTCGTAGCCCAAGTCCTCCAACTTGCCCTCCGAGGCGTCGAAGTTGGACCGCCAGCGCTTGAGCGTCTCGGCGTAGTGCGGGGTCAGGTCTTCGAGGTGGACGGCGTGCAGGTCGGTGTCGCGCGCGACGCAGCGCGCAATCACCTCGCGCGACGGCAGGCAGCCATTGGGGAAGATCAGCGTGCGGATGAACGACTTCGACGCGCGCTCGACCCGGTAGGCGCGGTCGTCCATCACGATCGCCTGCAGCAGCATCGCGCCGGCGGGCACCAGCCGGTCGCTGCAAACGCGGAAGAACGTGTCGAAGTCCTTCCACCCCACCGCCTCGATCATCTCGATCGACACCAGCTTGTCGTACTGGCCGCCGAGGTCGCGGTAGTCGTCGAGCAGGACCTTCACACGATCCTCCAACCCCGCCGCGCGCACCCGCGCCACCGCGTGGTCGTGCTGCTCGCGCGAGATCGTCGTCGTGGTCACCCGGCAGCCGCGCGTCGCGGCGGCATGAACGGCGAAGCCGCCCCAGCCCGTGCCGATCTCCAGCACGTGGTCGTCAGGACCGAGATCCAGCTTGTCGCAGATCCGGTCGAGCTTGGCGATCGACGCGTCGCGCAGCGTCATCTGCGGATGCTCGAAGACGGCGCTCGAGTACATCATCGTGTCGTCGAGCATCAACCCGAACAACTCGTTGCCGAGGTCGTAATGCGCCTCGATGTCCTTGCGCGCCCGGCGCGGCGTGTTGCGGCGGAACGCAACGCGGCCGCGCTGGAACGGCTCGCGCAGCGGGCTCAGCCGGCGGCGGAGCTCGTCGAGGCCGGCGACGTTGCGCGCCCCGACACGGATCACCGCGGTCAGATCCGGGGAATCCCAGAGGCCATCGCGGTAGGCCTCGGCCATCCCGCGGCTGCCGCGCAGCAGCGCGCTCCACGCCGCCGGGTCCCGGATGCAGACCGTCGCCTCGGGGGCGCCACGACCGAAGCTCAGGCGCTCGCCCCCGTCGACGACGGTCAGGCGCCCCACCTCGATGCGGGCCAGGATCGACAGGACGAGCTTGCGGGCGAGACGCGCGGTCACGAGGCCTCCGGATGGGACGAGGGACGTGCGTGGATGGGGACGCGCTTGAGCGCGAGGACGAAGGCGTGGGCGTAGATCAGCGCGAGAACGCGGATCGTGGCGGCGGGATGGCGACCGACGGTGGCGCGCGTGAACGGCTTGCGCGTGAGGTTGAGCGTGGCGTCGAAGGCGCGCTCGCCATCCTGACGGCTCTCGATGTGGACCGACAGCATGGGGTTGGTCGCGTCCGGCCGGGTGGAGGACCAGGTGTAGTGCTGGTCCATGGGCATGAACGGCGAGACATGCAGCCGCTTGGCGAAGTCGCCGTGGAGAACGCGGGCTTCGTCGTCGGCGGGCAACACATAGGCATGGCGTTGCGCCCACGGGGTGCTGGTCACCTCGGCGACGACGCTGTGCAGCGTGCCGTCGGCGCGGTGGCAGTAGTAGAAGCTCACGGGGTTGAAGCAGTGGCCGAGCGTACGCAGCTGGGTGAGCACGCCGATCGAGCCGTCGGGCGCAGGGCCGCGTGTGCGCTCGGCGACCAGCGTCCGGATCGCTTGGTCCAGCGGGACCACCGCATCGCCGTAGTAGTCCTCGCGACGGAACCGCACGAGCCCGAAGCCACGCTTGCTGAGCCGGCCGCCGAGCAGCCGCGGCAGCTCCTCGAGATCGACGTAGGCCATCGAGATCCTGTGGCGAAACGCATGCTCGCGCACCGCAAAGCGCCGGTGGCGCACCGTCCCCTCGTAGAACGCGCTACGCGCGGTCACGGCGTCGCCGCTCGCAGGTCACGGGCCACGCGCAGGCCGCTGACGACGCCGTCCTCATGAAAGCCCCAGCCCCAGTAGGCGCCGCAGAAGTGGGTCCGGCCGCGGCCGCCGCTGATCTCCCCCACACGCTCTTGGGCCTGCATCCCGGCGACGGTGAAGACCGGGTGCGCGTACTGGATCGTGCGCACGATCGTGGCCGGGTCGATCGCCTCGGTGCGATTGAGCGTCACGCACCACTGACGTTCGGAGCGCAACGACTGCAGGCGGTTCATGTGGTAGGTGACGGCCGGCTTGCCGGTGGGTGTGGCGAGCAGGTGGTAGTTCCAGCTCGCCCAGGCGCGCCGCCTTCGCGGGAGCAGGCGCTCATCGTGGTGCAGGACGGCCTCGTTGGGGGCGAACGGGAAGGCGCCGAGCAGCTCGCGCTCACGCGGCGTGGCGTCCTGGCCGAGGATCGTGAGCGCTTGGTCGGCGTGGACCGCCAGGACGACGTGGTCGAAGCGCTCGGACTCGCCACCGCACGGGGTGACCGAGACGCCGTCGTCGTCGCGGACGACCCGCTCGACCGGCGTGTTGAGCCGGATCGCATCGGCAAACGGCGCCGTCAACGCCTCGACGTACCGCTTCGAGCCGCCCCGGATCACCCGCCACTTCGGACGCTCCTTGAGGTCGAGCATGCCGTGGTTGTCGAAGAACTGAACGAGGAAGCGCGCCGGGAACGACCACATCTGCTCGGGGTCGGCCGACCACACCGCGGCGGCCTGCGGGACGATCAGCTTGTCGACGAACGCCTCGCTGAAGCGCATGTCGTGCAACCACTGCGCCAGCGACGGGTCCTCGTCGGAGGCCAGGAGCGCGCGGGCCTCGCGCTGGAAGCGGCGCACGTCGAAGACCATCTTGTGGAAGGCGGGCGACGCAAGATGCGCACGCTTGGCAAAGAGGCCGTTGGCCGAGGTGCTGGCGTACTCGAAGTCGCCGTCCTCGTCACCGACGCCGAAGCTCATGTCCGACGGTTGCGAGGCGACGCCGAGGCGGTCGAGCAAGCGCTCGAAGTTGGGGTAGTTGCGGTCGTTGAACACGATGAAGCCCGTGTCGACGTCCAGCGAGGCGTCCGGCTCGTCGACGCGGATGGTGTTCGTGTGGCCACCGGGGTACCCCGCGGCCTCGAAGACCGACACGGCATGCCCTTCACGATCGAGAAGATGAGCGGCGACGAGGCCCGAGACCCCAGCTCCGATGACGGCGATCCTCACGATGATGCTTTCGTGCCACGCGCCTTGATCGGATCACCGATGAGGCCCGAACACCTGTCATGGACGACCTAGTTGCCACCCTGGCGCTCTCCGCCGGCGCGGTGCTCGCGCTGTTGATCGCGACCTGGCTCGTGAGCCTGAAGCTGCGCGACGTCTCGATCGTGGACGTCGCCTGGGGCCTGGGCTTCGTGGTGATCGCGTGGGTGGCGTTCGCGAGCGGTAACGGGGATTTCGGCCGCCGCTCGCTGCTCGCGGTGCTCGTGACCGTCTGGGGCCTGCGGCTGGCGGGCTACATCGGGCGACGCAAGCTGCGCCACCCGGGCGAGGACCCACGCTACGGGGAGTGGCGAAAGAAGTGGGGCGACCGCTTCTGGATCGTCTCTCTGATCAACGTCTTCCTGCTGCAGGCGGTGTTGGTCTGGATCGTCTCGCTGCCGGTGCAGGCCGCGTCGGCGCGTGACGGCGGGCTGGGATGGCTGGACGCGGTGGGCCTAGTGCTCTGGGCCGTGGGGCTCTTCTTCGAGGGCGTCGGCGACGCGCAGATGGCGCGCTTCAAGGCTGACGAAACGCATCGCGGCACCGTGATGGACCACGGCCTCTGGCGCTACACCCGCCACCCCAACTACTTCGGCGACTTCTGCGTCTGGTGGGGCATCGGGCTGATCGCGCTCTCCTCCGGCGCCTGGTGGTCGCTCGTCGGGCCCGCCGTCGTCACGCTCCTGCTGACGCGCGTGTCGGGCAAGGACCACCTGGAGCGCGCGATGGCCCAGCGGCCGGGGTACGCCGAGTACGTCGCGCGCACCTCCGGCTTCTTCCCGCGGCCACCGAGGGAGGAGGCGCGGCCGCCGCGATGAGAACGACATAGCGCGCCGCAGTCCGTGGCGCGGGGCGTAGCTGGATCGGCGGCGCTCCGTGACGATCACCACCGCGCTCACGTGGCCTGGGCGTCGGGTGAAAGTGTTGGGGCGTGGTTCGGCGTTCTGTTGTGTGGGCACCGAACGAGCGCCGCGCGATGGCGACATCACGGATCACCGCCCTCCCCACGCGCTCGCGCCGCCAACGCGCGTCGCGCGGCCCGGGCCGTCCACCCAAGTTGGATCCCTCCGCCGACATGGACAATGCATCTCGCTGGGACGGATCGCACCTAGACGTTGAGATCCAACGTCAAGGTGCGATCCGTCGTTCAGCACAGCGCGAATCACCGGCCCAAGGGCCAGCGGACGACAGGCCAACGCCAAGCACAACCGACCCCGCTCACTCCCTCGGTGAGAACGGACCACGTTGGCACACCATCCACCGTCTGAACGGAACGCCAATAACAAGTCGCGCCACCCATGCGCTCGCCACAGACCAGGTCCGCCCCGCGGTCAGCGCTCTACGACTTCAGTCTTGGGCGGTCCGCTACCCGTCCCGGCAAAGCAGCGGCGGAGTCCTGAGTTGTTGGTGTGGTCGACCTGCGACAGATGTGCACCGAGCTGTAACAACTCTGCGTAATCAGCAGATTCCGTCCACCCAACCCGCTAGGCTCCGCCCCTCACAACCAAATCAGAGCCCCCGCGACCGCTGAAACGGCCCGGGGGCATGACCCAAAGGAGCCAGTAACTCCCATGAGTGCCCACCAGGGTAATTCAGCCTGCCGTATCACCGTCGACCCGTCGGACGCCGACGTCCTCCGCGTCGAGGCTAAGAAGGTCTTGATGTTCAACCACGAGCCCTTCGAGGACTTCCTCGACTATGTCCCCGTCAAGCAGCTCGAGCTCGCCGACATCTTCCGCGACGCAACGGCCGTCATCGACGCCGTCGGCTGGCACCCCGACATCAACCCGCCACGCGACACCTTCGAGGTC
>NZ_DASYJG010000024.1:0-20201 GCF_035996765.1 Baekduia sp. | reverse complement strand
ATCGTCGAGCGCCGCGTGGTCGAGCCGATGGTCAACTTCCAGTTCTTCCGCTCGCGCTCGTTCGTCGGGGCCAACCTGGTGGCCTTCATCGTGAGCTTCGCGATGCTCGCGACCTTCTTCTTCTTCGCGCTGTACCTGCAGAACGTCCGCGGCTACACGCCGTTGCAGGCGGGCGTCCGGTTCCTGCCGATGACCTTGGTCATCATCATCGCCGGGCCGATCTCCGGCCGGCTGAGCGACAAGATCGGCCCACGACCGCTGATGACCGCCGGCCTGCTGCTCAACGCGATCTCGCTCTTCTGGCAGGGCCACCTGACCGTCGACACGCCCTACACCAACCTGTTGGGCGCCTTCGTGTTGATGGGCCTCGGCATGGGCCTGGTGATGTCGCCGATGAGCACGGCGGCGATGAACGCGGTCGACCCGACCAAGGCCGGCGTCGCCTCCGGCGTGCTGTCGATGAGCCGCATGGTCGGCGGCACCTTCGGCGTCGCCGCGATGGGCGCGCTGATCACGGGCCTCGGGCGCAGCAAGATCGACGAGACGCTGCCCCAGCTGCCGGAGTCCGCGCGCCACGGTCTGGCCGAGGGCCTTGGTGCGGGTGCCACGGGCGGGACCGGTGCGGTCCATGACGCCGTCCAGACCGCCTTCCTGTACGCCTTGAACGACGGCCTGCGGATTGCCTCGGTGATCGCCGTACTCGGCGCCGTCGCCGCCTGGACGCTGATCGAGGCCGGCGTCCCCAAGCGCCAGCCGGTCCACGACGCCGAGAGCTCCGAGGTCGGCACCGGCGACGGCGGCTCCGAGCTGGCCGCCGCGGCCGAAACCGCCCTGGCCTAGCAGTTCCGACCTGCACCGTCGTCACGCTACGGCGGTGCAGGTCCTTCACGCAGTCGACGATCCCGAGATCCCAAAGCTCCTCGAGCGCAACGAGTTCTTCTGGTTGAAGCTGCATGGCTGCTCCAGCGAGCAGATCGCCGAGATGGGCCACAAGTTCGGCTTGCACCCGCTGGCCATCGAGGACACCCAGGAGTTCGGCCAGCGGCCCAAGCTCGACGACTACGACACCGCCGCGCTGCTGGTCTTCTACGGCGTCGACCCCGACGGCACGCCCGTCGAGGTGCACTTTCACGTCAGCGGCGGGTGGATGATCACCGTCCACCAAGAGGGCCACGAGATCTTCAAGTACGCCGAGAGCCGTATCGGCAAGGAGCCGCCGAAGACCGAGGAGGAGGCGATCTACCGCGTCCTGGACGCGCTGACCGACTCGTTCTTTCCCGTCCTCGACCGCGTCGACGACCGCATCGACGAGCTGATGGACGGGATGCTGCTCAAGCCCAGCCAGGATCAGCGTGAGGAGCTCTTCCGCCTGCGCCGCCGGCTCATCGAGCTGCGCCGGATCGCCACGCCGCAGCGCGACATCCTGGCCCGCGGCGGCGACGTGCTCGGCCGGCTGCCCGGCCTCGAGGCCGACGACGCGCGCGACTGGTTTCGCGACGTCTACGACCACCTCGTGCGGATCTCCGAGCTGATCGACTCCTACCGCGACCTGCTCTCCGGCGCGCTGGACCTCTACCTGAGCACGGTCTCCAACCGCCTCAACGCGATCTCCAAGCAGCTCACGGTCGTCGCCACGATCTTCCTGCCCCTGACGTTCGTCACGGGCTTCTTCGGCCAGAACTTCGGCACCCTGACGCGCCACACCAACACGCCGTGGGCCTTCTGGGGCTACGGCGTGGGCGGGATGCTGCTGGCGGCGGTGGTCCTCCTCTGGTACTTCCGCCGCGCGGGCTTCCTCAGCGACGACTGAACGCCGCCGCCCGCGTGAGGCGATCTGCCGTAAAGTCCCGGCCCGCAGGGAACCGTCCCGGCTTCGCTCGCGATTCGAACACCGACTTCCAGAGGGTCTTTCCAACAACATGGCCGTTGATGTCACGCAGGTCGCCACCGTCGACACCGAGCCCGGCACGCTGCCGGAGCGCATGAGCGCGTGGGTTATCCGCGAAGAGCGCTTCGGCGAGCCGAAGGACGCGTTCCAGCTCGAGGACATCGAGGTGCCCGAGCCCGGCGCCTTCGAGGTCATCGTGCGCGTCATGGCGGCAGGCGTCAACTACAACAACGTCTGGGCCGCCCTCGGCAAGCCCGTCTCGGTCATGAAGTACGGCGACCACCCGGAGTTCGGCCACCACATCGGCGGTTCCGACGCCTCCGGCGTCGTCTGGAAGGTCGGCGCCGGCGTCACGCGCTGGAAGGCCGGCGACGAGGTCGTCTTGCACTGCAACCAGGCCTCCTACGAGGATCCTGAGGTCCACGGCCTCGACCCGATGGCCGCCCCCTCGCAGAAGATCTGGGGCTACGAGACGACCTGGGGCTCCTTCGCCCAGTTCACCAAGGTCCAGGCCCAGCAGCTGCTGCCCAAGCCCAAGCACCTGACCTGGGAGGAGGCCGCCTCCTACGGCCTCGTCTACTTCACCGCCTGGCGCATGCTGATGACCCGCTGCAACCTGCAGGCTGGCCAGAAAGTGCTGATCTGGGGCGCCGCCGGCGGCCTGGGCGTCTTCGCCACGCAGATCTGCAAGGCCGCCGGGGCGGAGTGCGTCGGCGTGGTCAACTCCGACGAGAAGGGCAAGCTCGTCGAGTCGCTGGGCGCGAAGGGCTTCATCAACCGCAACGAGTTCGCGGGGATGATGCGCAAGGGCGGCGAGACGCCTGAGGAGGAGAAGGCGCGCTTCAAGGAGTCGCGCCGCTTCGGCAAGGCGGTCTCCGACATCCTCGGCGGCGCGCCCGACATCGTCTTCGAGCACGTCGGCGCCGCCACGTTCCCGACCTCGGTCCTGACGGTCAAGCCGTTCGGCAAGGTCGTCATCTGCGCCGGCACCACAGGCTTCAACCTCGACTTCGACGTGCGGTACCTGTGGATGAAGCAGAAGGAGATCATCGGCTCGCACTTCGCCAACGCGTACGAGTGCCTGAAGGCCAACGAGCTGATCGAGTCGGGCGCCGTGCGCCCCGTCCTCTGGCGCACGCTGGGCTACGACGGCGTCGCCGAGGCCCATCAGCTGATGAAGGACAACAAGCACGCCGGCAAGATCTCCATCTTGGTCGGCGCCGAGAAGGAGGGCCTCGGCAAGACCGCTGACGGCCCCGGAGCGATCTACGCAGAGGTGGGCTGACCGATGGCCGGCATCGTGCACGTCCCTTGGTACGCGACCGTGTTCCGCGGTGACAAGCTGGAGGCCGCGCTGGCCGAGATCGCCCCGGTGGCGCTCCGCTACGGCGCGACCTCCTACGCGGTCCACCGCAACCGCGACGACGCCTACAAGCTGCTGCAGATGTCGGCCTTCGAGGAAAAGGGCGACTGGGAGAAGTTCTGGTACGGACCGGAGTTCTCGCGCTTCCGCGCTCAGAACCAGAGCCTCTACCAGGTGCCGCTGCTGTACTCGTGGGCCGATCTCGTCGCCGAAGGCGGGCTGGACGACAGCGTCCTGCACGCCGACGCGAACGCGGCGGCGGCCGACCTCCGCCCGGCCTAACCGCCGCCCGCGCACCGCCGCGGAGCGCTTCACAGCGCTCCGCGGTTGGCGTACGCTCGCGGGATGCCACCTCAGTTGATCGTCGCCCTACGCCACGGCGAGAAGGACCTCGGTCCGGACGGCAAGGAGCGCCAGCACGAGCACGGGCTCAACCCGGCCGGCTTCGCGCGCGCCCAGCGCCTGGTCACCACGCTGCGCCCGGGCGCGCTGCTGCCCGACGCCGCCGCCGAGCCCGAGCGCTTCCTGGTCCCGTTCTACGACCCCGGCGAGGATGACGCGCCGACCGAGCAGCACCGGCCGTACCAGACGGTCGCGCCGCTGGCCACCGCGCTGGGGACGGTGCCGATCGCGCCCTGCCCGCGCGACGCCGAGAACCGCCTCGCCGCGATCACGCGGGCCGCCGCCGTCGGCACGCTCGTCGTGTGCTGGGAGCACGACTCGCTCGTCAAGTGGCTGCAGAAGCTCAGCTACGCGACGACGGTCACCAGGTCCGACGGCGGCCCGCTGCCCAACGACTGGGACGGCACGGACTTCGACACCATCTGGCTGCTGGAGCGCGACGAGGCCGCCAACAGCTACGTCTTCGACACCCGCAGCCAGGCCGGCTAGGCGGCCGGCGCCTTGTCGATGTCCAAGCGCAGCTTGGCGATCGACTGGCGGATGATCCGGGAGACCTGCATCTGGGAGACGCCTATCCGGTCGGAGATCTCGGTCTGGGTCAGGTCGTCGGCGAAGCGCAGGCGCAGCACCTCGCGGTCGCGGTCGCTGAGGACGTCCATCGCCTCGTCGAGCAGCACGCGCATCTCGGCACGTTCGAGCTCGACGTCGCGCCCGCCGATCGAGTCGGCCAGCGTCATGTCCTCACCGGTCGGCTCGTCCAGCGACCGCGTGCGCCGGGCGCCGACGCTCTGAATCGTCGCCAGGACCTCTTCGAACGGCGCCTCGATCGCGTCAGCCAGCTCCTGGACGGTCGGTGAGCGGCCGAGCGAGCCGGTCAGCTCATCGCGCTTCTTGGCGACCTCGAGCTGGAGCTCCTGCAGGCCGCGTGGCACGCGCATCGCCCACGTCCGGTCGCGGAAGTGGCGCTTGATCTCCCCCAGCACCGTGGGTGTGGCGTAGGAGGAGAACCGGACCTCGCGCGTGAGGTCGAAGCCCTCGATGGCCTTCATGATCCCGACGCAGGCGACCTGGACGAGGTCGTCCATCGGCTCGCCGCGGCCGGCGTAGCGGCCGGCCAGCGCGCGGGCCAGCGGGAGCATCTCCTCGGCCAGCTGGTCGCGAGCCCGGGTGTCACCGCCGTGGTGATAGCGGCGCAGCAGCTCCTGCTCGCGAGCAGCACGCCCAACGGTCTCGATGTGCCCCCCGGCATCCTCCATCGCCTGCGCAGCGTAGCGGCCGGGGCAGATCCGGCGGGAAAGGCGTCGTGCTTACGCTTGTTCCAACGGGGCCATCGTCAGGCCCGCGTCGCGCAGCTGGTCCCAGTAGTGCTCGGCCAGCTCCTTGTGGCCGGTCCACACGATCGCCAGGCCGGAGGCGTGGATGCGGTCTGCGATCGCATAGCCGCGGTTGACGTCAATGCCGGGGATGAGCTTGGCCAGCGTCCCGGCGACATGGTCGAACGTGTTGTGATCGTCGTTGCAGACGATCACGCGCCAGGCGCCGCCGAGGGCGCCGTCGGGTCCTGCGGCGATGGGTAGCTCAATGGTCTGGCTCATGTCGACGAGGCAGTATCGCGCTTTTGCCAGTAGCGGGCCAGCCCGCCGTAGAGCGTGTCCGGCGGCATCGCCTTGAGGTAGCTGCGCTCCTCGGGGCCGGTCGCCAGCGCGGTGCGGATCTCGGCCTCGAAGCCCGCCTCGTCGGTGCGGCGGGCGACTTGCGCCCAGCGATCGAGCTCGGCGTGCAGGGACTCCAGATGCGCCGTGATGTCGCTGAACGTGCCGAAGTGCGTGATCGCCAGCGCGCTGGGCTCCCAGGAGGCGAGCAGGTCGATCGAGCGGTGCCAGGCCTCGATGTCGATGTCCGGTGGCGGGGTTGGCGGGAAGACCGGGCCCGTGCCGATGCGCACGCCAGCGGCGTCGCCGGCGAAAGCGATGCCGCTGGCCTCGTGGAGGTAGGCCACGTGGTGGACCGCATGGCCGGGTGTCCAGGCCCAGCGCAATCCGTGGGCCGATCCTTCGTCATCGAGGATCCGGATGTTCTCCTGCGCGACCGGGATGATCTTGCCCCAGAGCCGCTCCATCGCGTCGCCGTAGATCCGCGTGGCCGACGCGACCAGCCGCGACGGATCGATGACGTGCTTGGCGCCGTTGCGATGGACCCAGACCTCGAGGTCGGGCCAGCGCTGCACGAGCGCGCCCGCCGCACCGGCGTGGTCGAGGTGGATGTGGGTCAGCAGGACGGCGCGCGGCTGCTCGTCGCCGAGCGCGTTCAAGAGCGTGTCGACCGACGACTCGGGGCCCGGATCGATGAGAAAGCCGTCGATGACATGCGTGCACACGGCGCGCTCGGCGCCCTGGAAGTGGACGTCGATTTCGCGGTGGATGCTCATGCCGATGCTCCTGACTTGGTCGCCACGATGATGTCCTGGAAGCTGGGCGCGTTGCGGCGCTCCCCGCGCCAGCCGCCCTCGTGCACGCTGGTGAGCGTGAGGCCGTGGGGCCGCAGCGCGTCCGTGAGCCACGCGCGATCGAAGGCCACCGCCTCCTCGGGCACGTCCTCATCCAGCAGGCTCACGTGAGCGTCGGGCTCCGGGAAGGCCAGCGCGGCGCGGCCGGCGGCAAGCGCCGCGCGTGAGCCGTCGTCGAGCAGGAACCATGTGGCGAAGAGGCGGCCGCCGAGTGCCAGGGTGCGGGCGGCCTCGGCGAGATAGCGCTCGGCCTCGCCTTCGAGCAGGTGGGTGAAGACCGAGGTCGCCAGCGCGAAGTCAAAGCGCCCGTCGGCGTAGGGGAACGTGAACTGCGCCGCCGACTGCGTGCCTGCGGGGTTGTAGCGCGAGTTGAAGAGGTCGGCGACCACGAACGTGAAGTTGGGGTGGTCGCTCTCGTAGTGCTGCGCGCACCAGGCGATGCCGTCGGGATTGACGTCGAAGCCGTCATAGACCCCGCCCCCGCCCACCCCGAGGAAGCCCGTCAGCGGGCGCGCCATGCGGCCGATGCCGCAGCCGATGTCCAGCACGCGGTCGCTGGGCTGCAGGCCACCGAGCGTCCGGAAGTGGCCCAGGAACTCATCGCCGGTGGCGACGAAGTCGGAGTCGGCGTGGCCGACGAAGTGCATCCGCCGCGGGGGGACGAGCGGGTCGGCGCGCCCGCCGACGCGATCGCGCAGGTCGAGCGCACGGAGCCGCAGCGAGATCCGTGCACGTTCCAGCAGGGGCGCAGGCACTGGGGCTGAGCCTAGCCAGCCGTCGAGGCCGCGGTCCTTTTGGACCAGGGCGTCGGCCCAGATCGACCATTTCGCAAGTACGATCTAGCCATGGAACACCGGCTTGCCGAGCGCGACCGTCCGTGGATGATGCGGACCTACGCGGGCCACTCGACCGCGAAGAAGTCCAACGAGCTCTACCGGGCCAACCTGGCCAAGGGCCAGACCGGTCTGTCGATCGCGTTCGACCTGCCGACCCAGACCGGCTACGACGCCGATCACGAGCTCGCGCGCGGCGAGGTCGGCAAGGTCGGCGTGCCAGTCGCCCACAAGGGCGACATGCACCAGCTGCTGGACGGCATCCCGCTCGGCGAGATGAACACGTCGATGACGATCAACGCGACGGCGGCCTGGATGCTGGCGCTGTACATCGGCACCGCGGAGGAGAACGGCGTCGGAGCCTCCGCCCTTCAGGGCACCACGCAGAACGACATCATCAAGGAGTTCCTGGCGCGCGGGACCTACGCGTTCCCGCCCGGCCCATCAATGCGGCTCATCGCCGACATGGTGGCCTACACGGTCACCGAGGTGCCGAAGTGGAACCCCATCAACATCTGCTCCTACCACCTGCAGGAGGCCGGCGCGACGCCGGTGCAGGAGATCGCCTACTCGATGGCCAACGCCATCGCCGTGCTCGACGCGGTCCGCGATCGCGTGCCGGCCGAGTTGATGGGCAAGGTCTTCGGCCGCATCTCGTTCTTCGTCAACGCGGGCGTGCGCTTCATCGAGGAGCACGCGAAGCTGCGCGCGATGTCGGTGCTGTGGGAGGAGCTCGGCCGCGAGCGCTACGGCGTGGAGGACGACAAGCAGCTGCGCTTTCGCTACGGCGTGCAGGTCAACTCCTTGGGGTTGACCGAGGCCCAGCCGGAGAACAACGTCCAGCGCATCGTGTTGGAGGCCTTGGCCGTCACGATGGGCCGCAACGCGCGCGCCCGCGCCGTCCAGCTGCCGGCCTGGAACGAGGCGCTCGGCCTGCCGCGCCCGTGGGACCAGCAGTGGTCCTTGCGCATCCAGCAGGTGATGGCGTTTGAGACCGACATGTTGGAGTACCCCGACATCTTCGAAGGGTCGGTCGTCATGGACGGCCTGGTCGCCGAGCTGCTGGAGGGCGCGCGCGCCGAGATGGCGGTCGTCGCCGAGCACGGCGGCGCGGTCAAGGCGGTGGACTACATGAAGGGGTCGCTGGTCGACAGCCACCGCGAGCGCATCCGCCGCATCGAGCACGGCGAGCAGATCGTCGTCGGCATGAACAAGTACACCGAGTCCAACCCGTCGCCGCTCATCGACGAGGAGGGCGGGATCATGACGGTCGATCCCAAGGTCGAGGCCCAACAGCGCGATGCGGTGATCGCCTGGCGCGCGTCGCGCGACGGTGAGGCGACCGAGGCCGCGCTGGCGGAGCTGCGCCGTGTCGCGCAGACCGACGAGAACATCATGCCCGCGACGATCGCGGCCGCCAAGGCCGGGGTGACGACCGGCGAGTGGTCCGCAGCGCTGCGCGAGACCTTCGGCGAGTTCCGCGCGCCGACCGGCGTCGGTGAGGCCGCCGCGGGCGACCGCGACGAGTCCGATCTGAGCGCGCTGCGCGAGGAGGTCGAGCGCGTCACCGAGGCGATCGGCCGCCGGCCGAAGATCCTGGTCGGCAAGCCCGGCCTGGACGGCCACTCCAACGGCGCCGAGCAGATCGCCGTGCGCGCTCGCGACATCGGCCTGGACGTCGTCTATGAAGGCATCCGCCTGACGCCGTCGCAGATCGCCGCGTCGGCCGAGCAGGAGGGCGTCCACATCATCGGGCTCTCGATCCTCAGCGGCTCGCATCTGGAGTTGATCCCGAGCGTCGTGGAAGCGCTGCGCGAGCGCGGCGTCGACGCGCCGGTCGTCGTCGGCGGGATCATCCCGACCGCCGACGTGCAGCCTCTGAAAGACGCGGGCGTCGCGGCGGTCTACACGCCCAAGGACTTCGATCTCGGCGCGATCATGCACGACATCGTGGAGCTCGTGGCGGCCAAATACGCCACGCCCGCGCAGGCGTGACCAACGGCGGGGACCTTGGCGCGCGACTGCGCGACGGGGACCTGAGCGCGGCGCCGGCGGTGCTCAACCTCGTGGAGAGCCGGGCGGCGCGCGATCGCCCGGAGATCGCCGCGATGCTGCGCGCGGTCTCACCGGGTGCGCTGGGGCGCGAGGCGCCGGGGCACGTCGTGGGCATCACCGGCCCCCCGGGCGCAGGCAAGTCATCGTTGTTGAGCGAGCTCTGCCGGACGTGGCGCGCGCACGGCCGCTCGGTCGCGGTCCTGGCCGTCGACCCATCGTCTAAGCGCAGCGGCGGCTCGCTGCTCGGCGACCGCGCGCGGATCGCCTTTGACCCCGACGACCGCGGGCTCTTCATCCGCTCCACGGCGGCCGGCGATCGCCTCGGCGGCCTGGCCCCGGCCACGCGCGCGGCGGCCCAGGCGCTGGCCGCAGCGTTCGACGTCGTGGTCATCGAGACCGTGGGCGTCGGGCAGTCAGAGACCGAGGTCGGCGAGGTGGCCGATACGGTGGCGGTCATCGTGCAACCCGGATCCGGCGACGTCCTGCAGTTCCTGAAGTCCGGGATCATGGAGATCCCGGATGTGCTGGTGGTCACCAAGGCCGATCTCGGCGACATCGCCATGCGCGCCCGGCGCGACATCAACGCGGCGCTGCGCAGCGCCGGCTCGCGGGACACGAAGGTCGTCGCGGTCTCGTCGGTCTCCCCGGTGCAGGGGATCGACCAGCTGGTCGCCGCGCTCGACGAGCACCGCTCGCGCGTGGACCTGGGGGCGCGGCGGGTGCGCGCACGCCGCTCCGGCGCGCTGGCGGACTTCCTGGTCGAGCACGGCGAGCGCGGCCTGCGCGCCGTGGGTGGCCGGCGGGCGGCGGGCAAGCTGTTGGCGGAATCCGATCCAGCGGCCGACGAGCCATCATTGGTCGCCGTGTTGGAGGCCCAGCTATGAAACGCGACCTCGCGGTGATCCTCTCCGCCTTCATCCTGGCGACCCTGATCGCCGAGATCGCCGGCGCGACGAACTTCGGGACGGCGCTGACCTTCGGGCAGATGGCGTTTGCGGGGGCGTTGGTGTTCGTGCTCGTGCGGCGGCCGTAGCGCGGACGCTGGCTGGCGAGCAGTTCGCGCGTAATTGGCGCCGCGCGACGCGGTCTGTTGGCACCGAGGAGAGCCAGCGGAGTAGCAGGTTCGCGACGCTCGCGGTCGTCCGCAGACGCCCGGGCCCGAGGATCCGTGTCGAGCAAAGGGTCCATGACAACCATTGCTCGACACGGATCCGATGAGTTGTTGGGGTGGTCGATCCAAGCGACACTGATCGTCGTTTATATCGACCACCCCAACAACTGACGCGGACGACCCGAGCGTCGCGAACCTCCGCTCCGCTCGCTCTCCTCGGTGCGCCAGACCACGCGCCGCACCGCCACGACGCCTGGACTGCGCGCCAAGCCACGCCAGGCCCACCAGCCCAACACCGGAATGAACACCAGCCCCGCCCCGACCCGCCCACTAATGTCCCGCCCCATGCCCGCCGCCGCCCGTCGCGCGCTCTTCGTCGCTCCCTTCGACGAGCTGGCCGACCCCCGCCTCCTCGCCGGGCTGGCCGCTGACGCCGAGGCCGCCGGCTGGGATGGCTTCTTCCTCTGGGACCACATCGTCTACCACCCGACGAGCGCGGTGCTGGACCCGTGGATCGCAATGGCTGCGATCGCGATGGCCACCAACAAGATCGTCATGGGCCCGCTGGTCACGCCGCTCTCGCGCCGGCGCCCGCACAAGCTCGCGCGCGAGACCGCCACGCTCGACGTGCTCAGCAAGGGCCGGCTCGTGCTCGGCGTCGGCCTCGGCTCCGACAACCACGGTGAGCTCGCGCCGTTCGGCGAGGTCGCCGATCCGCGCACCCAGGCGCAGCTGCTCGACGAGGCGCTCGTCAAGTTGGAGGACTACTGGAGCGGCACGTTCGTGCCGCGTCCGGTCCAGCAGCCGCGGATCCCGATCTGGGCCGCCGCGCGCTGGCCGTATCGCCGGCCGGTCCGCCGCGCCGCGCGCCTGGACGGCCTCTTCCCCATCGACCTGCCCGGGCCGGAGGCGCTCGCCGAGCTGGCCGGCGAGGTCGGACAGCAGCGCGCCGACGACGACATCAGCGGCCCCTTCGACTTCGCCGTCACCAACCCGCCCGGCACCGACCCGGCGCCGTGGGTCGCCGCCGGCGCGACCTGGTGCCTGGACGGCTTCGGCGCCCAGCCCAAGCTCGCCGACGTGCGGGCCGCTATCGCGGCCGGTCCCGAGGGATGAGCTCCGCCGGACAGACGACCCGCGTCGCGGGCCGCCCATGAGCGACCGCGAGGCGCGGCTCGAGGAGCTGGCCGACGAGATCCGTGCCCACAAGGGCGCCAACTGCGGCTTCGAGGTCTGCGAGACCTGCACGCAGCTGGTTCCCGGCGTAGGACCCGCGAGCGCGTCGATCGTCATCGTCGGCGAGGCGCCCGGGGCCAAGGAGGATGCCGCGGGCGTGCCGTTCGTCGGCGCCGCAGGCAAGTTCTTGGACTCGCTCCTGGCGGAGGCGAGCATCGCCCGCGACGACGTCTTCATCACCAATGTCGTCAAAGCGCGACCGCCGAAGAACCGCGATCCGAAAGCTCCGGAGGTCGCCCACCACTGGCCGTGGCTCGAAACACAGCTCGACATCATCAAGCCGCAGTTGTTGGTGCCCTTGGGCCGCCACGCGCTCGCACGCTTCGCGCCCGACGCCAAGATCGCCGAGGTCCACGGCACCATCCTGGAAGCCGACGGGCGCCGGCTCTTCCCGCTCTACCACCCTGCCGCGGCGCTCTACAACGGCGGGCTGCGCGCGACGCTCGTGGCCGACGCCCAAGCGCTCGGGCGAGCACTCGCGTAGAACTTCAAGACATGACGACCAGCGCACGCGCCCTGCAGGCTCCCTCCGCGAAGGCCCCGCTGGAGGCCACGACGATCGCGCGTCGCGCGCTCGGCGAGCAGGACGTGGCGATCGACATCAAGTTCTGCGGGATCTGCCACTCAGACATCCATCAGGTCGAGGGCGACTGGGGCCGCGGCCTGTTCCCGATGGTTCCCGGCCACGAGATCGCGGGGATCGTGTCGGCGGTCGGATCGGGCGTGACGCGCTTCGTACCCGGCGACCGCGTCGGTGTGGGCTGCTTCGTCGACTCCTGCGGCGCCTGCATGTACTGCCTCGACGGCGAGGAGCAGTTCTGCACCAAGGGCGTCATCGCGACCTACAACGCCAAGGACTACGACGGCGAGCCGACCTACGGCGGCTACAGCGAGCACATCGTGGTCACCGAGCGCTTCGTCGTGAAGATCCCCGACGCGCTGGGGCTCGATGTCGCCGCGCCGCTGCTCTGCGCCGGCATCACCATGTACAGCCCGCTCAAGCGCTGGGGCGCGGGACCCGGCAAGCAGGTCGCGATCGTCGGCATGGGTGGCCTGGGCCACGTCGGCGTCCAGCTCGCCGCCGCGCTCGGCGCCGAGGTCACCGTGCTCAGCCAGACGCTCTCCAAGGAAGAAGATGGCCGCCGCTTCGGCGCCACCGACTACCACGCGACCAGCGACAAGGCCACGTTCAAGGCCCTGCGCGGCCGCTTCGACCTGATCGTCAACACGGTCTCGGCCAACCTCCCGCTCGACGCCTACCTCGGCCTGCTCAAGCCGGGCGGGGCGATGGTCTCGGTCGGCCTGCCGGTCGAGCCCGACAAGGTCCACGCCGGCTCGCTCATCGGCCGCAACCGCATCTACGCCGGCTCCAACGTCGGTGGGTTGCCGGAGACCCAGGAGATGCTCGACTTCTGCGCGCAGCACGGGGTCGCGCCCGCGATCGAGCTGATCGGCGCCAACGAGGTCAACGCCGCCTACCCGCGCGTGACCGGCAGCGACGTGCGCTACCGCTTCGTCATCGATACCGCGACGCTCGCGAGCTGAGCGCGCGCCGGCGGGCCGCCGGAGGCAGGCGGCGAGACCTACTTCCCGTTGTCGGTGGTCTTGGTCGCCGGCCGCGGCGTGGTGACCGTCGGCGTCGTCTGCGTCTTGGTCCGCTGATCGTTGGGCGCCGCCAGCGACGCGATCTTCCACTCGCCGTTCTCGCGCACGACCTGCAGCGCGTCGTTGGACGGCGCCTCACCGGTGGCCGTGGTATGGATGCTCACCAGCGCGCGGCTGCCGCTGATCGACACCTGGTCGATCGCCAGCGTCGGGTTGCGCACGCCGCTCAGGCCACGCTGCAACGCCGACTCGCACGGCAGGCCGATGGCCTCGACCTTGTTGACGAGGTCGTCGGAGAGCAAGTTGTCGCAGATCTCCTGGTAGTCCTTCGCGCGCGTCGCCACCCCGAAGCGCGCGACGACCGCCCGGACCTGCTGGTCGGCCGGCAGCCCACCGCCGCCTCCGCCCTCCTCATCGGCGCCGCAGCCGGCAATGGTCAGGGCGAGCGCAAGCGCGGCCAGCGGCGCGGCGGAGATCCATCGGCGGGGCACCGCGGCAGGGTACCCTCAAGGCGATGGGGCGCGATCCGTTGCAGGATGGGCACGGCCGCCGGATCTCCGATCTGCGGGTCTCGGTCACCGACCGCTGCAACTTCCGCTGTCAGTACTGCATGCCGGCCGAGGGCCTGCCGTGGCTCCAGCGCGCCGAGGTCCTGCGCTTCGAGGAGATCGAGCGCCTCGTCGCGGTGATGGCGCAGATGGGCGTGCAGACGCTGCGCTTGACCGGCGGCGAGCCGCTCGTGCGCCGCGACTTCCCCAAGCTCGCCGCGCTCCTGACGGCCGTCGACGGCCTCGACGAGGTCAGCGTCACCACCAACGGCTTCCTGCTGGAGCGCGACGCCGCCGCGCTGGTCGCCGCCGGCATCGACCGCTTCAACATCTCGGTCGATTCGCTGCAGCGCGACCGCTTCTACGCCCAGACGCGCCGCGACGCGTTGCCCCGCGTGCTCGCGGGCCTGGAGCACCTCGCCGCGTTTCCCGAGGCGCATCCGATCAAGGTCAACGCCGTCGCGATCCGCGGCTTCACCGAGCAGGAGGTGCTCCCCTTCGCACGGTTCGCGCGCGAGCACCCCTACGAGGTGCGCTTCATCGAGTACATGCCGCTCGACGGCGATCGCACATGGAAGCCCGAGCAGGTGCTGACGGGTGCCGAGATCCGCGCCGCGATCCACGCCGCCTACCCGCTCGAGCCCGCGCAACGCGACCCGCACGCCACCGCGCGCGTGCACCGCTTCGCCGACGGTCAGGGCCAGATCGGCTTCATCAACCCCGTCTCCGAGCCGTTCTGCGACGACTGCAACCGCCTGCGCCTGACCGCCGACGGCCGCCTGCGAACCTGCCTCTTCAGCCTCCACGAGACCGACCTGCGCGGCCCGCTGCGCGCGGGCGCGACCGACGACGACCTCGAGCAGCTGATCCGCGACGCCGTCTGGGCCAAGGAACTCAAGCACCGCGTCAACGATCCGGGGTTCGTCCAGCCGGCCCGGACGATGTCCGCCATCGGCGGCTAAAGACCCGTCGGCGCCGGCCGATCACGGTGATGTGGAGGTGCTCCTCGAGCCCGACCAACCGGTCGACATCACCCTCGACGGTGGTTGGCAGCTGATCGCCCGCGTCGCCTCCGTCGGCCTCGAGCACGTCGACCTCGGTCCGCTCGACACCCCGCTGACGCTCCCCGCGCAGCTGCGCTGGTGCGGCGCCACGATCTCCTGGAAGACGCGCATCGGCGCCGCGCACCGCCGCGGCGTCCTCGTCGACGGCCCGGCCGACACGCTGCGCCTGCACCCCGTCGGGGATCCGATGAAGGTCCAGCGCCGTCAGTTCGTCCGCGTGCCGTGCGAGCTGTCGACCGCGGTCATCGCGCCCGACAAGCGCCTGACGACGCGCACGCTCGACGTGTCGGTCGGCGGCATGCTCGTCGCGCCGGCCGACACGCTCGCACTCGACGACACCGTGCGCTTCGCCCTCGATCTCGGCGCGATCACCATCGCCGGCGACGGCCGCGTCGTGCGCGGCACCTCAGAGGGCGCCCGCGGCATCCTCTTCGCCGACCTCCAGGGCCGCGCCGAGCGCCAGCTCTCGCACTACGTCGCGCAGCGTCAGCGCGAGCTCATCGCGGGCGCACAAGCGCTCGCTGAGTGTTAGCTCGGCGGCGGCGCCGACGAGCTCGTGCCCGCGCCTTTAAGCAAGACCGACACCTGCAGCAGGTCCTCGGGCCGGTTGACGTTGTAGAACGCCGACGGGTCCGGCGGCTGGACCTCGCAGATCCCCAGGCCTTCGACGATGTCGGTCGCCCTCCCACCAGGATCGAACGCTTCGAGGCCCGGGAGCGCCCGCGGCGTGTAGAGCGCGCAGAGCGGCTGCAACCGCCCGTGGACGCGCGGCACGACGACCGCCGCGTCATCGCGCTCCGCCTGGGCGATCAGCCGCAGCGTCGCGGCGTCCATCAGCGGCAGATCGACGGCCACGACCAGGATCGAACGGCCGGCCGCGAGCCGCAGCGCGTGCGCGACGCCCACCAGCGGATGGCGCGGCTCGTCGGGCTCGATCCACAGCTCCGCGGCGCCGGCCAGCGGCGGCAGCACCGTGTCGCGCTTGGCGACCACGGCGACGTCGTCACAGAGCTCGTGCAGCGCCTCGAGCGGATAGAGCAGCAGCGCGCGACCCTCCAGCTCCACGATCGCCTTGTCGCCGCCCAGGCGCCGACCGAGGCCGCCGGCCAGGACCACGCCGACGGGAGGGCCGTGGTTCAGGGCGGCCGCCATGGCGCGACCATACCGGGGGTGGGTGGGGGCCGGGTCACGACTCCCCGCGCCGGCGGCGGCCGACGCCTTATCCTGGCGGGTCATGGGAGACCTGATGGGCGGACACCCCTGGCTGCGCTGCTACCGCTGCTGGTCGCAGGATCTCGAGGTC
This sequence comes from Baekduia sp., assembly GCF_035996765.1. NCBI lineage: Bacteria > Bacillati > Actinomycetota > Thermoleophilia > Solirubrobacterales > Baekduiaceae > Baekduia > Baekduia sp. The sequence goes on along the minus strand of NZ_DASYJG010000024.1, from coordinate 4,287 downwards.
CAGGTGCATTACGAGGGCATCCACCGGATCGACCCGGCGACCGGCGAGCGCGCCGACGTCGTCGACGAGATCCAAGAGGCGGTCGTGCAGTGCCTGGAGTGCATGCACGACCAGCCGCACCTGACCTTCGCCAACGGCCGCGTCGAGGCCGTCGAGGACCGCTGGGAGCGCATGATCGCCGGCACGCCGTGGGTCGCGTCCTGCACGGTCACGGTCGACGCCGACGATGTCGAGACCTGCTCGGGCCCCGAAGCGGGCGACGCGCTGTCGTTCGCCGCCTTCGGCGACCACGGCACGCGCGAGTTCTTCACCCATGTCCGCTTCCACAAGCACGAGGAGGGCAACCGCATCGTGGTGCACCTGCTCGTCGAGCTCTACGGCCGGTCGGTCGAGGAGGCCACCGAGGTGCTCGAGGAGGCCGCCCGCGGCCATCTCACGATCACCTCGCTGGCCGAAGAGTCGCGCCCGCCCGCTGCGGCGGAAGACCGCCACTGAGCCAGGCTGAATAGACCATCCCCCGATAGGGGGACGAAAACCCTCCAGATGGAGGGGTGTGGTGCCGAACAACCGAGATGTGGGTCCATCGGAGCGCATCCTCGTGGCCGAAGACTCCGCCCTGCTGCGGCGGATGCTCGGCGACGTCCTGCGCGGCCACGGCTGGACCGTGTTGGAGGCCGGCGACGGCGAGACCGCGCTGCGCCTCGCGCAGGCCGAGATCCCGTCGGTGCTGCTGATGGCCCGCGAGATGGAGGGGCTGGACGGCATGGCCGTCCTGGACGCGCTGCGCGCCGACCCGCGCACCGCCGACATGCCGATCGTCTTCGTGACCGGCCACACCGACGCGCGCGACCTCGCCGAAGGGCTGGAGCGCGGCGCGCACGACTACGTCCGCAAGCCCGTCGACCCCGTTGAGCTGGTCGCCCGCATCCGCACGGCGCTGCGCCTGCGTGCGCTGCACGACGAGCTCGCCCGCCGCAACGCCGAGCTCGAGCAGCTCGCCCGCACCGACGTCCTCACCGGCCTGGCCAACCGCCGCCACGCCGACGACGTGCTGCGCTCGACGATTGCCAGCTCCCGTCGCCACAACCGCGCGATGTGCGCCGTGCTCGTCGACATCGACCGCTTCAAGTCCGTCAACGACGCTCACGGCCACGCGGCCGGGGACGCGGTCCTGCGCGAGGTCGCCGTGCGGCTGACCGCCGGCCTTCGGGAAGAGGACGTCGCCGCGCGCTGGGGCGGCGAGGAGTTCCTGCTGCTGTTGCCCGACTCGCCGGACGCGACCATCGTCTGCGAGCGCCTGCGCGCCTCGATCGCCGACCGGCCGATCAACGTCCACGGCCTGCTCGAGCTCTACGTCTCCGCCAGCTTCGGCTGGGCGCCGTGGACCGGCGAGGAGACCGGCGAGGCGCTCGTGGGCCGCGCCGACGTCGCGCTTTACGCCGCCAAGGCCGACGGTCGCAACCGCGTCGTCGCCGCCGGCGAGCGGTTGCGCGAAGCGGCTTAGGACCGCATCCGGGCCAGGCTCAGCGCCGCGATCGTCGCCGCGTCGGCGATGCGGCCGTCGCGGATCATCGCCTCGACGTCGGTGACCGCGAAGCGCCCGACCCGCAGGCCCTGCTCGGTCTCCTCCAGCGCCTGCTCGCCCTCGGTCAGCTCGGTCGCCAGCCAGACGTCGAAGCGCTGGTCGGAGATGCCATAGGCGAAGAACATCCGACCCAGGCGCTCCATGCAACCGGCGCGCAGGCCGGTCTCCTCGGCGAGCTCACCCCGTGCAAGCTCCTCGGCCGGGGCGTCGGGCCGGTCGTCCCATGCGCCTTGCGGAAGCTCCCAGAAGCGCTCGCCGACCGGGTGGCGATACTGCTCGACCAGCCAGACGTGGTCGTCGGCACGCGGGATGATCACCGCCGCCGGCGCCTTCTCGACCACCGCGTAGATCCCCGGCGTCCCGTCCGGGAGCAGCGTCGCGTCCTCGCGCAGCCGCATCCAGCGGTTCTCGTAGACGACGCGTGACGCCGTCACGCGCAGGCGCCCCTCGTCGGAGGCGTCGCTCATCCGGCCAGCCCGCGCAGGTGGCGGATCGCGAGCGTCAGCCCCGCGAGCTCACCGTCGCCCTCGGCCCGCAGCGCGCGTGCGACCGACGAGAGCCGCCGCCGCGGCGCCTCCCGGGCCTCCAGGAACGCGTCGACGGCCGCGGCGGGCTCGGCGTCTGGCGATTCCTCCAGCGCCTTCTCAGCCAGCACGCGGCGCGCGTCGAGCACGTCGTCGAGCAGGGCCTGCTGGGCCCAGCGCTGGACACGGGTCGTGGCCGGCAGCGCCAGCACCTCCTGCTCCAGCCACTCCAGGCCGAGGCGCTCGCCGAGGTCGAAGAACGCACGCGCCACGTCCACAACGTCGCGGTCGGTGGCCTGGGCGACGGCGATGATGTCGGGCCCGTGGCGCAGCGCGCGCTGGAAGGCGTGGCGGTGCGCGATCTCGTCGGGCACGCCGGCGTCGATCAGCTCGACGGCCAGCGCCTCGTGCTCCTCGCGCCAGGCGTCCGAGCGCAGCCCCGGCATCGCCTCGGCCAGCGTGACGAACGCGTCGCCGGCAGCCGCGACCGTCTGCTCGACGTCGGCGGGTGGGTGGGGTCCGGTATGGAGCAGGTACCAGCGGGCAACGCCGGCCACGAGGTCGTCGACCCCGTCGAGCAGCCGCCACGCGGCGTCGGCGTCGATCGTCGCGACCTGGCCCTCGATCTCCAGCCAGCGTTGGGTCGCGCCCGTGACCTCACGAGCGATCCGGAAGGCGCGCACGACCTCGGCCGGCTCGGCGCCGAGCTCGCCGCTCAGGCCGGAGACGAAGGTCGGGCCGAGCGCGTCGACGACGTCGTTGGCCGCCAGCGTGGCGATCAGCTCCCGGCGCAGCGGGTGCTCGGCGATCAGGTGGCCGAAGCGTGCGACGACGGGCCGCGGGAAGTAGGTGCGGACGTCGTGATCGAAGGCCGTCTCGTCGGGCAGGTCGGACTCCAGCAGCGCGTCGGTCAGCAGCCGCTTGGCGTACGCGACCAGCACGGCCAGCTCCGGACGCACGAGGCCGCGGCCGCCGCGGCGACGCTCGGCCATCTCGTCGGTGGTCGGCAGCGCCTCGTCGCGCCGGCGCAGGATCCGGGCGTTCTCCAGCGCGGCCATCAGATCCTCGTAGGCGAAGACGCGCGTGGCGCTCGAACGCACCTCCTGGGAGAGGATCTGCGCCTGCAGGAACGAGTCATACAACACGTGTGCGACAACATCGTCGGTGACCTCGGCGAGCAGGTCATCGCGCTCCTCATGGCGCAGCTCGCCGCGGCGCACGGCGAGGTCGAGCAGGATCTTCAGGTTGACCTCGTGGTCGGAGCAGTCGACGCCCGCCGAGTTGTCGAGGAAGTCGGCGTTGATGAGCCCGCCCTCGCCGCCGTGGCCCCCGATGCTCGCGTACTCGATGCGCGCGCGGTGGGTGAAGCCGAGGTTGCCGCCCTCCCCCACGACGCGCGCCCGGACCTCGTGGCCGTCGACGCGGATCGCGTCGCTTGACCGGTCCAGCGCGTCGGCATCGCTCTCGGTCGCCGCCTTGACGACCGTGCCGATGCCGCCGTTCCAGAGCAGGTCGACGGGCGCGCGCAGGATCGCCTGGCAGACCTCGGCCGGCGTCAGCGTGAGCGCGTTCACCCCGAGCGCGGCACGCACCTGCTCGGTCAGCTCGATCGACTTGGCGCTGCGCGAGAAGATCCCGCCTCCCGGCGAGAGCACGCTCGGGTCGTACTCGGCCCAGGAGCCCGCGGCGCCGAGCTCGAAGAGCCGCTGGCGCTCGACGAACGAGCGCGCGGTGTCCGGCGACGGATCGAGGAAGACGTTGCGATGATCGAACGCCCCGACCAGGCGGATCTGATCCGAGCGCAGCATCCCGTTGCCGAAGACGTCGCCGGACATGTCGCCGATTCCCACGACCGTGAAGGGCTTGCGCTCGGTGTCGTGTCCGAGCTCGCGGAAGTGACGCCGTACGCTCTCCCATGCGCCGCGTGCCGTGATCCCGAGCGCCTTGTGGTCGTAGCCGGTCGAGCCACCCGACGCGAACGCGTCTCCCAGCCAGAAGCCGTACTCGAAGGCGATCGCGTTCGCCGTGTCCGAGAGGGCAGCCGTCCCCTTGTCGGCGGCGACGACGAGGTACGGATCGTCCTCGTCGAAGGCGCGCACGCCCTCGGGCCGCACGACCTCGCCGGCGACGATGTTGTCGGTGACGTCGAGCATCCCGCGGATCAGCGTCGAGTAGCGG
>NZ_DASYJG010000023.1:0-153779 GCF_035996765.1 Baekduia sp. | reverse complement strand
AATTCACCACGCGACGCCCCGGATCTCTACGAGTCGATGATGCGGCCGCGGATCGCCCGCCCGCGCTGCCCCAAGGCCAACCACACCAGCCACGGTTGCGCTGCCGCAAGCGCTTCTCGCCCTCGGTGCGGACACATCCCGCCGCGCGCCCGCGACCCACGTTCGCGCTGAGCGCCAATGGCGCCCAGTATCAACCTGATGCGAGGTACCGCGCCAGCCGTCGGCCAAACGCCTTCGGCTTCTCGGCGTAGACGCGCCGGCCGAGCTCCCAGGCGTCGGCCTGGATCTCGGTCCGCAGCTCGGCGATGGCCTCCAGAACGATCGGCTCGTCGGGCAGGTGCTCGGCGAGCTGGGCGAGATCGTGGTCGTCGCCGAGCAGCTTGGTCAGCCGGTCGGCCGCGCCGGCCTGGGCCTTGAGCAGCTCGGGCCACGCGTCGCGCAGCAGCCGCTGGTGGTACCACAGGTCCTTGGCCCGCTTGCGCCAGTCGTGCAGATGCTCGACGGTCGTGTCGTCTTGCGCGACGGCCAGCGCGTCGGCGCCGCGTGCATACGCGCGGACGCTGCCGGCCACCAGCGTGTCGGTGTCGCAGTGGTCGAGCTCCAGCACGCGAGCGCGCGCGACGGCTTGCTCGAGTGCGCCGGCGGTCTGCTTGGAGATCGTTCCACCGCCGGCGGTCTCCTGCGGGCGCGCCGCCGCCGCGAGCTCCGCGACGCGGACGCGCAGCGCGTCGAGCTCGAGCTCCGGCATCCGGCCGACCAGCCGCGTGGCGACGAGCTCGAGCGTCTCGGCCAGGACGTCGGCCTCGCGCGTGGCCGACAGCGAGCGCGCGATGTCACGGAGCGCATCGTTCTCGCTGCGGTAGGCCGCGTCCGGCAAGTCGGGCCGCGCGAGGCGCAACAGCGCCCGGGCCTTCTTGATGTCCTTGCGCGCATCGTGGATCGCCTCGGCGGCCGTGTCCGGGTCGGCGTCGCGCAACGCGGCCTGCGCATGCTCCAGGCGCGCCACGAGCACGGCGCGCAGCGCGTCGGGGACGGGCACTCCCAAATCAAGGCGATAGCTCATCGCGAGCCGTCCATGACACCCATCCTAGATTCCGCGCACGCCCCGCCGTGCAATTCAGCCAACGCCGGCGGGCCCGGCTACCCCACGACCTCCAGCGTCAGCTCCCACAGACGTCGCGCGTTCTCCGGATCCAGCGCGTAGGCCGCGACGCCGGAGGCGGGCAGCTCGGTGGCGGGGTCGACCGGCTCGGCCTCGTTGCAGTCCTCGAAGTAGCGGCCGCCGATGCCCTCGAGCTGCGGCGAGGTGGCGAGCAGGACGCTCGTCGCGGCGCCTTGCTCGGTCGACTTGAAGGTGAACTGACCGGAGGCGCGCAGGGCCGCCAAGGCCTTGGCGTCCATGTGCCGGGACAGGTTGGTCTCGGCGATCGCGCCTGGGTGGACCGCGTTGGCGGTGATGCCGTCGGCGGCCCAGCGGCGGGTCGCCTCGACGGCGAGGAGGATGTTGGCGGTCTTCGACTGACCGTAGGCCAGCCACGGGTCATACGGCCGCGAGCTGAAGTTGATGTCCTCGAAGACGACCGGCGAGCGCAGGTGGCCGCGGGAGCTGAGCGAGACGATCCGCGCCGCGTCGGCGGCCGCGAGCGCACCGTGCAGCCCGACCGTCAGCGCGAAGTGGCCGATGTGGTTGGTCGCGAACTGCAGCTCCCAGCCGCCGGCGGTCAGCTCGAGCTCGGGCAACGCCATGATGCCCGCGTTGTTGACCAAGATGTCGAGCGGGTCCTTCCAATCCTCGACGAACGCGGCGACCGACTCCCGGCTGGAGAGATCGAGCTGGCTGACGTCGACCTGCTTGTTGCCCGTCGAGGTGATGATGTCGGCGGCGGTCCGGATGCCTGCCTCGGTGTCGCGCACCGCGAGCGTCACCGCGGCGCCTGCGCGCGCCAGCTCCCGCGCCGTCTCGACCCCGATGCCCGACGAGCCGCCGGTGACGATCGCGCGCTTGCCGCCCAGGTCGATCCCGGCGACCACCTCCGCCGCGGTCGAGGTGGCACCGAACGGGGTGGTGATGCGGTCGTGCGAGGTCATGGTGTCGCCAGGCTACCGTGGAGCGATGGCACCCAAGACATGGTTCATCACCGGCACGTCGCGCGGCTTCGGGCGCGAGTGGGCGATCGCGGCGCTGGAGCGCGGTGACCGCGTCGTCGGGACGGCACGCGATCCCGGCACGCTCGACGACCTCGCTGCCAAACACGGCGACGCGCTGCTCGCGCTGGCGCTCGACGTGACCGATCGCACGGCGGTCTTCGCGGCGGTGGCGCACGCCCACGAGCACTTCGGGCGGCTCGACATCGTGGTCAACAACGCCGGCTACGGTCAGTTCGGCATGGTCGAGGAGCTCAGCGAGCAGGAGGCGCGCGAGCAGATCGAGACCAACCTGTTCGGCGCGCTGTGGGTGACACAGGCGGCGCTGCCGTTCCTGCGTGAGCAGGGAAGCGGGCACTTCCTGCAGGTGTCGTCGATCGGCGGGATCTCGGCGTTCCCCGGCATCGGGATGTACCACGCCTCGAAGTGGGCGCTGGAGGGGATCAGCCAGGCGCTCGCTCAGGAGGTCAAGGGCTTCGGGATCCACGTGACGCTGATCGAGCCGGGCGGCTTCTCGACCGACTGGGGCGGATCGTCTGCCCGGCACGCCGAGCCGCTGGACGCCTACGCGTCGCAGCACGAGGCCTCCAACCGCCGTCGCGCCGGCAACACGCCGGGCGATCCCACCGCATCGGCCGAGGCCGTCCTGCGCGTCGTGGACGCCGAGCAGCCGCCGCTGCGCGTCTTCTTCGGCAGCGCGCCGCTGGGCATCGCCGAGAAGGACTATGAGAACCGGCTGGCGACCTGGCGGGAGTGGCAGCCGGTCTCCGAGCTGGCGCAGGGCGGCTAGCGCCCGCGGTCACTCGGCGTTGAGCGCGCGCTCGATCGCGTCCGCCAGCGCCGGGTGCTCGTAGGCCCCGGGGCGGCGCAGTGCCTCGAGGACCTGCCGCTGGCTCTGCGGGTCCTTGTCCTGGCTCATCTTCACCTTGCACACGAAGCGGGTGATCGGCAGGCGCAGGCCGACGGTCCCGGGTGCGAGCCGCGCGCCGACCTCGGGGTCGAGATAGGCCGGCTCGTCGACGTGCTGCTCGAAGTGCGCGACCAGGCGGGTCAGGACCTGCAGGTTCTCCTCGGGCTCCAGCAGCTCGGGCACGCCGTAGCAGTGGGCGGCGCTGAAGTTCCAGGTCGGGGCGCGATGGGGGATCTCGGAATACCAGCTGGGCGAGATGTAGCCGTTGACGCCCTCGACGATCAACAGCACCTCGCCCGAACCAAGATCATGAATTTGATCGTCGGGGCGGCCGACATGGGTGACGATCGCCAGCTGATCATCATCACGGTCGTCGAGCAGCACCGGGTAGTGCGAGGCGACGAGCTCGCCATCTTTGTTACTGACGATCGTCGCCCAAGGGTTCTCGGCGATCAGCCGCCGAACGGTCTGCTCGTCATCGACGGCGTGCGCGGGGGTGTGACGCATGGCCTCCAGGTTACGAGCGCGGACTAGGCTGCGGCGGCAAACGCCGCGTCAATCAAGCGCTGAGCGTCGGCCGAATCCTGGGCATTGCCAATGCCCGACTGCGCTGCACTTCCGACGAACGCCACTGCGCCAGCCGACGACGTGAGAGGCAGGATCTGCTTCCCGGTCGCGACACAGAGCCCCGTAGGGCCGTCGTAGTCGGAGAATTGAATCGTCATTGGCAGAAAGAACGTACCCGAGAGCAGCTATGGTGTCACGCGCTTGAGCGCCTGATCGTCTGCTCGACAATATCGACCAAAGGTTCGATTTCTTGCCTTCGGTCGGCCCTGATGGCCATACCGAGAGCCCATCGAGTTTCGGGGGTCGGCGGGATCGCGACCAGCAAGAGTCCGCATCGCAGAAGCGCGTAACAGAAGGCGGCCCAGGCCGTACGGCCGTTCCCGTCGACGAACGGATGGATGCTGATGAGTCGGGCGTACAACCTGAGCGGGGGCACGATCGCCGCACGAAGCGGAACGCCACCCGCATCGGCTGCGGCTTGGAGCTCAGCGACGTCGTCTTGAAACCGGGCCAGCGCCTTCTCGATCCGTTTCCTGATCTGCTTGTGGCGAACCCCGCGGCGCTGCACCACGACCGGCGCCTCACGTGTGCCAAGGACCACCGGAAAGAGCACTCCCTCGCCCGTCGTGCGAAAGCCCTGCGACGTTCCGAACACGGGCGCGAAGATCCCCTCGTGAATCTGCTCGATGTCGTCGACCGTCAGGTCGTGGTCGCGAGCGCCCTCAACTGCGGCGATCACGGACACGCGGGCGAGTTCCTCGGTCACCCGCTGCCAGGTGGCCTCGGGCTTGAGCTCTCGGGCCGTGTAGTACTCGGAGCCTGGACGATCTGCGAACTGCTGGAACGTCTCGTGAGCTGCCCTCACCGCCTCTTCCGCGATCCCGCGCTCTTCTGGATCCAATTCGGCAAGCGGACGCGCAAAGCGATTCGTCGTCGGCACTCCGACCAAGCTATAGGCCAGGGCGGCGTGGGCGGTCCGGGCGCGGTTTGCCTTTCAAACGCCTAGAGCTCGCTTGGATGGATCCGCCTACGAAGCCGTGACGGAAGGGTCGCGTTCGCGCCAGGGGGCCATTCTCAATGCCGGACCGAAGCCCGTCGCCAGCAGCGCGCCGGCGCGGCAGCCGGGGACGCGGTAGGCGTGCGCGCGCAGCAGTGGCTCGCCGCGGGCGGCGAAGCCGTGGCGCGGGTGGCGCTCTTGGACGCGGTGGGCGCCGGCCGGGTCGAGCTCCCATGCCCGCATGCCGAGCACGTCGAGCACGATCCCGTCGTGGACGAGGTGCTGGACGGCGCCCTGCTGGACGCTGACCTTCGGGTTGAGATGCAAGGTGATGGCGTCGAGCACGTCGTGACGCAGGACGTCGGAGAGCGGTGAGGTCGCCAGCAGGTCGGCGGCGACCTCGGCGCCGACCAAGGTGAAGCACTTGCCCGAGATGGTGTCCATCTCGCCGAAGGCGTAGTCGTGCAGGATCGCGGCGGCGAAGAGCGCCTCGTCGTCGCAGGTGACGCCGTCGACCTGCCCGAGCGCGCGGGCGTAGAGATAGGAGCGGTAGCCGTGCTCGACGAGCATCGGGTCGAGGTCGGCGCATGCGTCCAGGACCTCGCGGGTGAACGCGGTGTCGGGCGGCGTCAGCTCGGACGGGTCCGGACCGCCGGAGCCACCTCGGCCCGCGCGCGCCGCCACAAGTCGCGGCATGATGCGCGCCGCGGCCAGCACGGTGGCGGCGGTGAAGCGCGCGCGCTCGCCACGACCGAGGATGCCGTTGGTCCTCCGGCACCATTCGATCGTTCCGATGTCTCCGAGCAGGTTGGGCACGCACCGCAGCCTGAGCGGTCACCGGCTTGGCCACAAGGACGCGTATCCCACGATCTCGGCCGTATGGCCTACGACCCTCTGTTCATGATGTCGTTGATCTCGTTGTAGGAGAGGCCGCCGCCGTCGCCATAGGTCCCGGGTGATCCGAGCAGCTCTTCGGCCGCCGCGTAGGCGGCCGAGAACGCCAGCCGTGCCGGCCCCGAGCCCGAGCTGACGCGCGCGACGCCGAGGGGTCCGAGCACACCAACCGACGGCAGCATCGGATGGCTCAGGACGTTGAGCGGCAGCGGTGTGGCGTTGACGAGGCGACGCAGCAGCGCGGGGTCGGTGGCGCCTGGGACGAAGACACCGTCGGCGCCCGCGTCGGCATACGCGCGCAGGCGCGCGATCGTCTCGGCCTCGTCGCCAGCGCGCAGCCAGACGGTGTCGGTGCGCGCGTTGATGAACGCCGGGATCCCGGCCGCTCGCACGGCATCGGCCGCCGCGCGCACCCGTGCGGCATGCTCGTCGACCGGCGTCAAACTTCCATCGGCGCGGCCATCTTCGAGGTTGAAGCCGACCGCGCCCGCGTCGAGCGCGAGGCGCACGGTCTCGGCGACGCCGGCCGGCGTGTCCGCATAGCCGGCCTCGAGATCGGCGCTGATCGGGACCGCCACGGCACCGACGATCGCGCGGACGGCCGTGAGCATCGCGTCGCGACCCAACCGCTCACCATCCGGAAGCCCGAGCGCGAAGGCCACCCCGGCGCTCGTGGTCCCCAGCGCAGGCGCGCCCGCGGCGACGAGCACCTTCGCGCTGCCCGCGTCCCAGGCGTTGAGCAGGCGCAGCACCGGCGCGTCGCGGTCGTGCAGCGCGCGGAAGGCGACGGCGCGGGCGTGCTGGTCATCCATAGGTGATGACCCTACGCGCGCGCGGCGCTCACCACGCCGCCGGCGCGTAGTCCTTCAAGAACACCCCATGAACATCCTCACCCGCCTCGCCGCGCACGATCGGGTCATAGACCCGCGCGGCGCCGTCGACCAGGTCAAGCGGCGCGTGAAAGCCCTCATCGGCCAGGCGCATCTTCGTCGGGTGCGGGCGCTCGTCGGTGATCCAGCCGGTGTCGACGCTGGTCATCAGGATGCCCGCCTCCGACAGCAGCTCTGTCGCGCTCGTGCGCGTCAACATGTTCAGCGCGGCCTTGGCCATGTTGGTGTGCGGATGGCCGGGCCCCTTGTAGCCGCGGGCGAACTGACCCTCCATCGCCGAGACGTTGACGACATAGGTACGTCGTGCCTCGGAAGCTGTCAGGGCGCCACGCAGCCGGCTGATCAGGATGAACGGGGCGGTCTGGTTACAGAGCTGGACCTCCAACAGCTCGACCGGATCAACCTCGTCGATCACCTGGCTCCAGCTGTTGTGCGCATCCAGGTCGGGCACCAGCCCGCCGGCGTCGATCGCAGTGCCCGTGGCGATGCGATCCGGCGACGCCGAGCCGGCGGTCAGCGCCAGTGCCGTCAGGGCGTGCGGCGTCGGCGCCCAGCCGCCCTCCGGGAGGCTGTCAGTCGCGCCCGCGCGCCCGAGCGTCACGATCTCTGGCAGCTGCCCCGCTGGCAATGGCGCTTGTGCGGCGCGCGCCAGGTGCGCGTATGCCTCGGGCGAGCGGCGCACGGTCTGCGCGGCGTTGTTGATGAGGATGTCGAGCGAGCCATGCGACGCGACCTCGTCGGCAAGCGCGATCACTTGGCTCGGGTCGCGCAGGTCGAGCCCGATGACCCGCAGCCGATGCAGCCACTCGCCGCTGTCTTCCATCTCGGCGAACCGGCGGACGGCATCGTTGGGAAACCGCGTGGTGATCGTCGTATGCGCGCCGTCGCGCAGGAGACGCAAGGCGATGTACATGCCGATCTTGGCCCTGCCGCCGGTGAGCAGGGCGCGGCGGCCCGTCAGGTTCGTGCGGGCATCGCGACGCTCGTGGTTGAGCGCGGCACACGGCGGACAGAGCTGGTGGTAGAAGGCGTCGACCTCGACGTAGCGCCGCTTGCAGATGTAACACGCCCGCGCCCGCAGGAGCGTGCCTGCCGACGGTCCCACCGCGCGTGCCGTCAGCGGTCGGCCTTGGGTCTCGTCATCGATCCGCCCGGGCGCGCCGGTCGCCGTTGCGGCCGTGACCGCTTCGTCATTGATCCGGATCGCTGTGCGTCGCTGCGTACGCCGCTGTTGCTTGACAGTTTTGAACAGCCGGCCGACGGCCCGCCGGATCGCCACAGCGTCAGGGTGCTCGGTAGGAAGCTGCTCGACCTCGCTGAGAACACGCAGCGCGTCGGCGAGGCGATCGGAGTCAATACCATCCATGTGACTGGAAAGAGTAGACAGTGCATGATTGAGTAGCGCTTTCCAGGCAGGACACTGACCCGTAATCCTCGAAGAGAGCCACCATGACCGTCCTCGACGACCTCAAGAAGCTAGAAGCATCCATCGTTGCGCGTTATCAGCAGCTGCAGCCGGCGCTGGCTGAGATCGAGGAGCTACGCCGCGTTGCGGAACGCCTCGGCGTCAATCTCGACCGCGCGGCCGGCCGGGCCTCCAAGCCGGCGGCGGCAAGGGCCGCCAAGCCCGCCCAGACCCGAGCACGCCGTTCGAGCGCGGCGTCGACGCGCCGCAAGACCAGCAAGGCCAAGGTCGCGGCCCCGCGCCGCCCCCGCGCCGGTGGCCGCCGCGAGCAGTTCCTCAAGCTCGTCACCGAGCGCCCCGGCATCACCGTCCCGGAGATCGGCAAGGCCCTGAAGGTCGATCCCACGGGCCTCTATCGCTACGCCAAGCAGCTCGAGGCCGACGGCTCGATCACGAAGACCGGCACCCAGCTGTTCCCCGCCGGTAGCTGAGCAACGGTCCGCTTCCGCGTTCCCGGCGTGTCGCCTCGACTAGGCGGCGCGCCGCTGCGCGTGGTTGACCAATGCGCCGACGCGGCGCGCTTGGGCGTCGCCGAAGAACGTGCTGACGCACACGTAGCTCAGGGCCGGCAGGCTGTCGGGGAGTTGGTGGAGGCGGCGAGCCAGGGCATGGCGGCGCACCGTCTCCCAGACGCCGCCGCCGATGCACAGCGACACGGTCTCATGGTCCGGTGGGTCAAGGTCCAGCGCGGCAAAGCCGGGCCCGAGCAGCTCGCAGAAGAGGTCGAGCATCTCGTTGTGGCGGGCATAGACCAGCGGGCCGAGGCCCGGCAGCTCGACCGTCGCACGGTAGGTCAGCTCCGGCGCGTCGACCATGTCATACACCAGCACTTCGAGTGCCCGGTGCAACGCGTAGGGCGCATCGTCTGATGCGTCCATGAACGCGGCCGCGACGCGGTGAAACAGCGCATGGGTGAACGCGGCGACGCTGTCGAGCAGTCCGTCGAGCTCCGCCCATGCCTCGGGTGAAACACTTGACAGAGGGAGACCCGACTGACCCATACGGTGCACCATACGCAGGGTCCAATCGAGAAAGCCAGACGTGTTCGAAAGACTTTCATGGCTTCGAGGAACACCGCTGGCTCTCGGTCGGGGAGCGTATCGGGAGGAGGGAATGCCTCAGCGCGGCGGCGACGCGGCGGCCGAGAGCTCGGCGATGCGCTGCGCTTCATCGGCGCCGAAGAACGGCGTCAACACCTGACGGCTGAGCGTCGGCAGCTCGGCCGTCAACTCGGGCACGCGCTCCTCGCGGGCGAAGCGCCGCAGGACGGCCAGGATGCCGTCGAGGACGACCTCCAGCGCGGCGAACGGCTGGGGCGCGCGCTGCTCGGTCGCCGGCACCTGGCCGGCGATCAGCGAGAAGAACAGGGCGATGTAGCGCTCGCGCAGCCCCGAGACGGCCTGGGCCAGCGCCGGGTCGTCGGAGACGGCGAGCGCGGCGAGCGCCGGGGTCCGCGCGATGTGCGACACGGCAGCCTGGAGCGCTTGATGGGCGGCCAGCGGCGGATCGCCCGCGGCACCGAGGAAGGCGCCCGCGGCGACGACGACGAGCTGCCCGGCCCAGGCGTCCAGCGCTTGAACGGCGACGTCGAGCTCGTCGGTGAAGAGGGTGTGCGCGACATCGAGCTCCACGCCCGCGCGTTGGGCGACATCCGACAGTCCGGCGGCGTCCAGGCCGTCGCGCTGCGCGGTCTCGGCGACCGCGTCCATGAGGCGGCGGCGGTCGTCGATGCCCGTGCCGGCGGGCACGGCCCGGCTGGCGGCGTCAGCCGCACGTGAGGCGGCGCGGAGCCCGAGCGCCGGGGTGAGGATCAGCTCGACCAGCGGCGCCTGCAGCGCCGGGAGCTGCGCGGTCCGGCCGTCGAGCACCCAGCCCCCGACCAGCTCGGCGATGCCGGCGGCCATCGCCACGGGCAGGAGCTTCGGCTGTTCGGCCGGGCCCGCCGTCGCGCGGGTCAGCAGGCGGCTGAACGCCTGCAGCGCATCGTCGATCGCGGGCTGGCCGGCGCGGCCGGCCGACGGCGCGTCGACCAGCAGCAGCCGGGCGTAGCCGGGCTCGGCAGCCAGGAGGGCGAGGGCCGCGCCGACGGCGGCGCTGACCTTCGCCGGCCGGTCGCGGTGCGGCAGGGCGGCGTGCCACGCGGCGCCGAAAAGCGCGACGAAGGCCTGGTCGAAGGCGGTCTCCCACGCGTCCTCCTTGGAGGAGAAGTGCTCATAGAACGCCTCGGGCGACAGGCCCGCCGCGGCGAACAGCTCGCGGATCGACGCGGCCTCGAAGCCGGGCTGGGCCGCGACGGCGAGCACCGCCTCCAGGATGCGCGTGCGCTGGTTGCGGCGCACGAAGCCCGGCGGCAGCCCGTGACGGCCGCGCGGCAGCGGATGCGGCGGCTGGCGCGGCGCCTCCGGCTGCGACGCCATCAACAACGGGTTGGGCGCCGGGAGCCGCCGGGGTGCGGCGCTCTCGTACAGCGCGCCCCAGGCGGCGAGGTCCAAGGCCGCCGGCCGCAGCGGGCGCAGCCGGCCGGCGCGTAGGTGGCCGTCGAAGATCCGCAGGGTCCCGCCGGCGAGCACGGTCAGCGCCGTCTCGGAGAGGACCGGGCTCCCGTTGACGGTCGCGGCCTGGCGCAGCAGGTCGTGGAGGCCGATGGTCAGCGATTGGCGGCGCAGTAGCCCGCGCTGGCCGACGGCCGCGACATCGACCAGCGCCAGGCGCGCGGCGGCCGCGTCGGCGAGGATGATCTCGACGACCGCGGTGAGCACCGCGGCGAGCCGGTCCTGGAGCTCGCCGGCATCGATCGGCCGCGCGCGCAGGCTCTCGCACGCGGCTTGCATGCCGGCGTCGCAAGCCTCGAGCGCCAGCTCGGGCTTGCCGCCCGCGAACAAGATGTAGAACGTGCCGGTCGAGACGCCCGCCTCGGTGGCGAGGTCCTGGACCGTCGTGGCGCTGTAGCCGCGGTCGGTGAAGAGCAGCGCGGCGGCCTGGTGCAGGCGCCGCCGCTGATGGCCGGCGAGGGCGCCGGCGTCGAGCGTTCGCGGGCCGCGCAACGGCCGAGCAGACGGCTCTTGACGGGCGGACGCCATACGGGCGAGAGGATACCCGCCACTCCCTCGCCGCAGGGTTTTTCGCGAGTCCAAGAAAGATTCGGCTCGCAGAACTTGCACACGGGGTTACTATGCGCTGATGTTGGGAAACGCGGGTGTTGCCTGGATCGAGGCGGACGAGCTGGAGAGCCTGCCCGCCGAGGCCCAAGCGTTTCACCGCCGGGCGCGGATCGTCGACGCGGCCGTGCGCGAGATCGCCGAGCGCGGCTACGGCCAGACGGCCGAGGAGGCGATCGCCCGGCGCGCCGGCGTCACGCCGCGAGCGTTCTTCGAGCTCTTCGCCGGCAAGGAGGAGGCGCTGATCTGGGCCTATGACGTCGCGGCCGCCTACGCCGTCCCCCAGATCCTGCGCGCCCTGCGGGCCGAGCCCGACTGGGAGCGGGGCGCGACCGCCGCGCTGAGCACCTACCTGACGATCCTCGACTGCGACAGCGCCTGGGCGATCGCCTGCCTGCGCGATCTGCCGGCCGCCGGCGAGCGCGCACGTGCGGCGCGGGACGCGGTCCGCGCGCCGGTCCTCGACGCGCTGGCCGCGCCCGAATCCCTTCCCGCTGCTGGGGGTGTGGGCATCGAGATGATCCTGACCGCCATCGACGCGATCGCCGTCGACGGCCTGCGCCACTCGCCCGGGCAGCCGCTGGCACAGCGCCGGCGCGAGCTGGCGACGCTGGCGCTGGCGCCCTTCACCGACGAGCCGCCGCCGGCCGATGTGGCGGCGGCGACGCTGCGCCCGTCGCTGCTGGCGGCCGAGGTCGAGGCGCTGCTGGATGCCGGTGGCGGTGGTGAGGACCTCGAGCTCTTGGTGCGCGAGGCGGTTGACCTGCGCGACGGCCCGACGCTGTGGCAGGTCATCGCTGTTCTGCGGCGCAGGGGCGTCGCCGGCGATCCGGGATTGCGTCGTGCCGAGCAGATCGCCTTGGAGGGGCTGGGTGACGCCTGGTTCTTCGGCCTCGCGCTCGCGGAGCCCGAAGACGGCGTCCCCGACGCCGTCGAGCTGCGCTGACAGCGCGCTAAGTTCGGCCTCCGGCGGACGTCAAGAAAGTTTCGTGTCGTAAAAACTTGACTCCGCACATCCAGCCGTTTACGGTGCTCGACGCACCACGGGTTGCCGGATTGGCAGGGCGTTGGTGTGGAGGAGCGGAGAGCGCCAAGTGGTGCTCGCCGTGGGTCTGAGAGATCACTGCTGGAGGAGATGTTGTGTCCGCTGTTCCTGCTCGCAGGACATCGCTGGTCCCTGCCGTTTCGCAAGCCGATGGCGCGCGCGGCACGCGTCGTGCCGGCTTCGCCGGCGGCTCGCCGACCCAGCGCGACCGCCTGGTCGCCGCGATGGGGGAGCTCATCGCCGAGCTCGGCGGCACGGCGATCGGCGTCCACCACGTCTGCCAGCGCGCGGGGATCTCTCGCCGCACCTTCTATGACTTGTACGTCGATCGCGATGCTTGCCTGCACGACACGCTGGCCGAGGCACAGGGCCGGCTGGTCGGCTGCGTCGCCGAGGCGGTCCTGACGGTTGGCCCGGAGTGGGAGGACCGGGCCGTCGCGGCGATGCGGGCCTTGGTCGGGACGCTCTGCGCCGACCGGGTCCTCGGACACCTGTGTGTCGTGGCGCCGTTGGCCGCGGGGCACGAGGGGCTGGCGTTGCGGAGCGCGACGATCGACGAGATCGGCCGGCTGCTCGGCGAGCCGCCGAGCATCGCGGTGCCGACCGACACGGTCCTGGCCGCGGCGTTGGGCGGCGTGTGGGAGCTCCTGCGGCGCGATGTTCTCGAGGACGGGCAGCACGGCGACCTCGCGGCCCCGGCCATCTACGCGCTGCTCACGCCCTTCATCGGCCGGCGCCGCGCGGTGATCCGGGCCAGCGCGCTGGGCCATCCCACGACGTTCGTCGCCCGCTGGACGCCGTCAGACGTCCGCGCCGAAGACCTTGGCCTGCTGGTCACCGAGCTCACGCGTCAGACGCTCGAGTACCTCGACCGTCATCCCGACGCCACCAACATCGCGGTGGCGCGGGCCGTTGATGTACGCCATGAGAGCCAGATGAGCCGGCACCTCGCGCGCCTGCGGCGTGCGGAGATCGTGCAATGCCGCAAGGAGGGCCGCACCAACGCGTGGCGACTGACCGCGCGCGGCGAGGACGCGGTGCGGTCGGTCCGCGACCTGCGGTCCGACACGTCGCGACTGACCGACGGGGCCTGGGCCGCCGCTGGTCGGAAGGAAGCTTGAGATGCCCGAGTTGCTGCAGCGAGGTCGTTCGATGGACCTATCACCGATGAGCACCGCCGTTTCCGAGATCACGACGAGAAGGACCACCTGCATGACTGACCGTTTGGTTGATGCCGGCGCTGGCGCGGCGGGCGTCTCGCTTCGCCCCCTCCGGGTGGCGCGGCTTGTCACGCTCGCCACCATCGCCCTGCTCGTCTTCGGTGTGGCGTCGGCCTCGGCCTCGCAGACCCATGTGTTCTCGGCGAGCTTCGGGAGTTCGGGCTCTGGCGCCGGTCAGGTGTCGGCTCCCTCGGGTGTGGCGGTCAACGTCACGACGCATGACGTCTACGTGGCCGACACGGGAAACTTCCGGGTCGATCAGTTCTCCTCGGGCGGCTCGTTCATCCGCGCCTGGGGCTGGGGCGTGGCCGATGGCCTTCCGGCGCTTGAGACGTGCACCCTCTCTTGCCAGGCCGGGCTCTCGGGTACCGGTGCGGGACAGTTCACGACCCCGACGTTCATCGCCGTCGACAACTCCGCCGGAGCTTCCGCAGGTGATGTCTACATCGGCGACACCGCAACCAACCAGGTGCAGAAGTTCAGCGCCTCCGGCAGCCTGATCACCGCCTGGGGCTCAGGCGGGCAGCTCGACGGCTCCACCGCCACCCACGGCCCCTTCGGCGCCCTCGCCGGCATCGCCGTTGACACCACCGCTGGCGACCTCAACGTCTTCGACACCAACACCCGGCTCTTTCGCTTTGCCCAGGACGGCTCCTTCACCACCGACTTCACCACCGCCCGCGGCACGAGCGCCAATGGCTTCGCCATCGATGGCTCGGGCAACTTCTTCAAGGTCAACGGTGATCCGTCCGTCGAGGAGTTCCAGGCCGACGGCACCGACATCGGCCAGGTCACCGTCTCGGATTCGACCACGGGCGTCACCGCCGACACGACCACGGGCGACCTCTACGTCGACCTCGGGGCTTCGATCGAGCACTACACCTTCCCCGCCTGCGTTCCGGCCGACGCCGCTGGCTGCAACCCGGCCGATACCTTCGGCTCCGGGCATCTCACCACCGGTGTCGGCCTCGCCACAGACCCGTCCACCGGCACCGTCTATGCCGCCGACAGGACCGACGGCCAGATCGTGGTCTTCGCCCCAGTCACGATTCCCGACACCGTCACCAATCCGGTCACCGCGGTCACCAAGCACACCGCCGCCCTCAATGGCCACCTCGACCCCGCCGGCGGTCCCGATACCACCGACTGCCATTTCCAATATGCCGACGACGCGTCCTTCCAGGCGAACGGCTTCACTGGCGCCACCGTCGCACCCTGCGCCGAGGGCGACTCCTTCTCCGCCCCTGCCGATGTCCACGCCGACGTCACGGGTCTCGCCGCCCAAACGACTTACCACGTCCGCCTGATCGTCCAAAGCCCCAACGGCACTAACACCGCCGCCGAGCTGCCCTTCACCACTCCGGCCGCTGTGGACCTCACCCTCGCCCCGGCCGGTCCGGTCGGTACTACCACCGCCACCCTAGGCGGGCACGTCGACTCGGGCGGCGGCGGCGCTATCACTGACTGCCACTTTGAATACGCCGACGATGCCTCCTTCCAGGCAAACGGCTTCACTGGCGCAACCCAGGCGTCCTGCTCCCCGGCGACCCCGATCTCCGCCTCGGCCGACGTCTCCGCCGACCTCACCGGCCTCACCGCCGAGACCACCTACCACGTCCGCCTCGTCGCCACCAACTCCGACGGCACCACCAATGCCGCTGGTCAGCCCTTCACGACCTTCGGCCTACCGGTCGTCCACGCCGCCTTCGTCTCGGACCTCACCACGACCGAGGCGGACCTGAATGCCCAGCTCAGCCCCCGTGGTCAGCTCACCGACTGCCGCTTCGACTGGGGCACCGACACCTCCTACGGCGCTAGCGAGCCCTGCTCACCCGCTGCTGCCTCCATCGCGGCTGACGCAAGTGATCACCTCGTCACCACGCACCTCTCAGGCCTCACCGCCAACACCACCTATCACTGGCGCGTTGTCGCCATTTCCAACCATGGCACGACCGTCGGTGGCGACCACACCTTTGCCTACTCGACCACCGGACAGGGCCTCACAGATGGTCGCGCCTACGAGATGGTGACCCCACCACAGAAGAACGGTGCCCTGATCGGGGTCGTTTTTGCGGGCTCGCTCACCAGCGTCTCGCAGGATGGCTCCCGTGTCATCGCTCCGAGCGTCCAATGCTTTGCCGACTCGGGCTCCTGCAACGCGAACCGCGCTCTGGAGGGCACGCCGTACTCCTTGGCCCGTTCTGACAGCGGTTGGACCGCTCACTCGCTCTCACCATCGAGCAGCGAGCTCGATTCCAACACTCCCTGGACCAGTAGTGCCGATCTCGGCACCGCCCTCTTCAGCGCCCCCAGCCCGCCGGCCGGACAAGACAACTGGTACATCCGCGCCAGCGATGGCTCCCTCCGTGAGCTCGGCCCGATTCTGCCACCGTCGAGGCCCGATGTCGCACCCGCGAGTGGAATCGCAGCGACCGCTGACTACTCTCACCTCGTCTACATGTCGGCCGCGACCTCGAGCGGCGGCGCTCAGAGATGGCCCTTCGACCAGAGCACGAGCGCAGGGCTCTACGAGTACGTCGGCACGGACCACTCCCAGCCCTTCATGGTCGCCGTGAGCGGGGGCGCCGACTCCACCGACCTGTTGAGCACCTGTGGCAATGTGCTCGGCGGCAACGGTCCGGGGGTCAGTTCCGCCTACAACCCCATGTCAGCCGACGGTCGTACCGTCTTCTTCACCGCGCAGCAGTGTGCTTCCGGCTCGGGTGCGAACGCTTCGACCTCCGTCCCGGCAGACACCCTCTACGCCCGTGTGGACGGAGAGCTGCCAAGCGCCCACACCGTCGCCATCTCCGAGCGCTCCGCTGCCGCCTGCACTACCGCCGCTTGCCTTACCTCCTCGCCCGCCAATGCGCTCTTCCAGGGCGCCTCCGCTGACGGTTCGCGTGTCTTCTTCTCCTCCACCCAGCAGCTCACCGATCAGGCGACCCAGGCATCACAGAACCTCTACCTCTACGATTTTTCGCGTCCTGCGGGCAATCGTCTCACCGCGGTCGCCTCTGGAGACCCCACTCCCAGCGGGCCTCGAGTAGAGGGGGTCGAGGCCATCTCCGCCGATGGCTCGCACGTCTACTTCGCCGCCAAGGGCGTCCTCACTCCCGCCCCCAACGCCTACGGTCAGACCGCCCACAGCGGTGATCACAACCTCTACGTCTATGACGCCGTGAGCGGAAGTGTCGACTTCATCGTCGCCCTTCCGGATTCGGATAGTCAGTTCGATTTCATTCACGGTAACAACATCACCTGGGCAGGGTTTCAGGGCGGGGTCAACCTCGCCAATGTCACTCCGGGTGGCCGCTTCCTGGTGTTCATGAGCCACGCCGCTCTCACCCCCGACGGAACGGCCTCGCATGCCCAGGTGTTCCGCTACGACGCCCAGACTGGCCAGCTCATCCGCATCTCGGTCGGCGAGCACGGCTTCAACGACAACGGCAACGCGGGTGCTGATTCAGCCACCATTCTCCCCTTAAGCTTTGGTGCCGGGTCGGTCCGTGCCGATCCGACTATGTCGCACGACGGTTCCTACGTCTTCTTCGAATCTCCCGCGGCCCTGACCCCGGGTGCGCTCGACAACGTGGTAGTGGGAACGCTTTTCTACCAGCCGCAATACGCCCAGAACGTCTATGAGTGGCACGAAGGCAAAGTCTCCCTCATCTCCGATGGCCGCGACGCCTCCGCCATTGCGCCGCCGGGCGGGAACAACGAGCCCACCGATGCCCTCAGCTCAGTCGCCTTGCTCGGCGTCGATGCGACCGGCCAGAATGTCTTCTTCTCGACCACCGACCGCCTGGTCGGGCAGGACACCGACACCCAGCTCGACTTTTACGACGCTCGGGTTGGCGGCGGCATTCCCTACGCCCCGCCGCCCGAGCCATGTCAAGGCGACAGCTGCAAGTCGCCGCCGTCTGGCGTTCCGCTCGACCCGAGCCCCGCATCCGCCGACTTCAATGGCCCTGGCAACCAGGTCCGGGATCTCGCTGGCACGATCGCCACCCCGTCCAAGAAGACGTGCCAAAAGCGCAAGACCAAGACGTGCAAGAAGCAGAAGGTCAAGAAGCAGAAGGTCAAGAAGCAGAAGGTCAAGACGTGCAAGAAGCAAGGAACCAAGACGTGCAAGAAGTCACGGAAGAGCAACGCTCGAGAAGCCAACGCGACCGGGAGGTCAGCAAAGTGATCACCGCTCGTTATCTTGTCTCCGCGATCCGCGTGTTGCTTGCCGTCGCGCTCGTCGCCGCGCGTCGAGTGACCCCGCTCAAGCGGATGTCGATCCACGTTCTTCTCCCGGGTATGGCCCTGCTGGCTCTCTCGACCGCGGGCCTGCCCAATGCTGCGGCTGCGGCGGCCCCAGCACCGGGCTGGACCGTCCACAGTTTCCCCACCCCGACCAACTTCTCGGCCGGAGACAACGCCAAGTGTCTTTCGACCCTGAGCTTCGTTCCCGCTGACGTCAAGTGTGACGCTTACGAACTCACTGCCATCAACGCCGGTTCTCAGCCCACCGATGGTAGTTCCGTCTCTGTCACCGACGATCTGCCCCCCGGTTTGACGGTCCAACGCGTCGCTTTCTATTGGTCCGGGCTTCCCGATGCGTTTGGTGGCGGCACCCAGGACCTCGCCGATTTTGGCTTTTGCTCGAGCACTCCCCAGCCCTCCAGCGCTCCGGTGCAGTGTCAGCTCGACACGGTCGGTTTCGGCCTTCCGCCGATTGGCCCCGACGACACCCTCCGGATCTTCGTCTACGTGACTGTCGATGATCCGGCCGCCTCCGGCCCCCTCGACAACAGCGCCACGGTCACTGGCGGTGGTGCCCGCGACGCCAGCACCAGCTCGCAGAACACCGTCGGCTCCAGCGCGCCGGCATTTGGCCCTTCCGCGTTCAGCTCCTACATCGCTGGTCTTGACGGCCGGCCCGACACCCAGGCAGCCAGTCACCCGTACGAGCTCACCACGCGCATCGACCTCGCCAACGAGTTCAGGATCGCTGCCGACAGCGTTTTCGGCAATGACAGCGTCGAGGACCCCAAGGATGTCGCCGTAGACCTTCCTTTGGGCTTTCTCGGAAGCGCGCTCGCCGCGCCGACCTGCACGCTCGCTCAGCTTTCAGGGCCGGGCCATTGTCCGGCCGATACCCGCGTCGGACATGTTCTTACCGAACCCGCCTCTCAGGAGTCCATCAACACTTCGATTTACAACATCACCCCTGAGAAGGGTGTCGCTGCTGAGTTTGGCTATGTCGATGCGCTTCAGGTCTCCCATGTCCTCTACGCCCGTGTCGTCCCCGGTCCCGACGGATACGTCCTTCGGACCACCGCTCCTGACATCCCCCAGATCTGGATCAACTCGATCACCGTAACGTTCTTTGGCAGTCCTGCCGCCAAGAACGCCACTGGCAACGCGCCGGTAGCCTTCTTTACCAATCCTTCGCAGTGCGGTGGCCAGGCTCTGGCCACCGTCGTCCACATGGACTCCTGGCAGCATCCGGGCTCCGTCAAGCCCGATGGCACGCCCGACCTCGCCGATCCCAACTGGGTCACCACCACCGACACCTCGCCGCCGGTAACCGGTTGTAACAAGCTCCAGTTCGAGCCCAGCGTGACCGTCAAGCCCGACTCGTCCTCGGCTGATTCGCCGGCCGGTCTGGACGTCGAGATCAAGGTCCCGCAGTCGACGGACCCGGGCACTCTGGCCACGCCGCCGTTGAAGAAGGGTGTGGTTGTCCTGCCTGCGGGCGTGTCGGTCAATCCGTCGGCAGCTGATGGTCTCGGTGCGTGCAGTCCGGCGCAGATCGATCTCGACTCTGTTTCAGCGCCGAGGTGCCCCGAGTCCTCGAAGGTGGGCACGGTCGAGTTGCAGTCGCCGTTGGTGCCGGGCACGCTGACTGGCTCGATCTTCCTGGCCACCCAGAACGACAATCCGTTCCATTCGCTACTGGCCGGCTACATCGTCGTCGATGACCCGACGACGGGCATCGTCATCAAGCTGCCGGGCAAGCTCACCCCGGATCCGGAGACCGGTCAGATCACCGGTGTCTTTGACAACAATCCTCAGTTCCCGTTCAGTGACCTGAAGCTGCACTTCTTCGGTGGCGACCGTGGCGAGCTCGCCCTGCCCAATGCCTGCGGCACGTACACGACCACCACGGAGCTCACGCCGTGGTCGGCGCCTGACTCCGGTCCGCCTGCGATGCCTTCTGACTCGTTTGCGATCACGTCTGGCCCGGGCGGCGGTCCGTGCCCCGATCTCACCGATCCGGGCCGGTTCACCCCGGGGTTCTCGGCCGGGACCATCAACCCCCAGGCCGGTGCCTTCAGCCCGTTTGTCTTGAAGGTCAGTCGTCCTGATGGTCAGCAGGATCTGAAGAAGATCGATGTGTCGTTGCCGCTGGGCTTGACCGCGAAGCTGGCGGGTGTTCCGCGGTGTGCGCAGTCGGCGATCGTGCCGGGTGTGGGCGGCAGCACGAGTTGTCCGGCGGGTTCGCAGGTCGGGACGGTCACGGTGAGCGCGGGTGTGGGCTCGTCGCCGTTCTTCCTGTCCGATCAGCCGGTGTATCTCACCGACGGCTATGACGGTGCGCCGTTCGGTCTGGCGATCGACACGCATGCGGTGGCCGGTCCGTTTGACCTGGGCCATGTGGTCGTGCGCACGAAGCTGAGCATCGATCCGATCACCACGCAGGTCTCCGGCCAGTCCGAGCCGTTGCCGTCGATCCTCCAAGGCATCCCGCTGCATGTGCGCAGCGTGACGCTGAAGATGGATCGCAACAGCTTCGTGCTCAACCCGACCAGCTGTGACCGCCAGACGGTCGACAGCCAGATCACCGGTGGCGGCGCGAACTTCGCCGACCTGGGCGATGACACGGTCAAGGACGTGGCGTCGGCCTTCCAGGTGGGTGGGTGCGCGTCGCTGGATCTCAAGCCCAAGCTCGCGATCACCCTGACCGGCAAGGGGCAGACGACCGACGACAAGCACCCGGGTGTGCATGCGACGGTGAGTCAGACCGCGGGGCAGGCCAACCTCAAGAAGGTCGTCGTCAGCCTCCCGTTGTCGCTGGCGCTGGACCCCGACAACGCGAACGGGCTGTGTGAGTTCACCGACGGGTCCAAGATCGACCCGACCTGTCCGAAGGCGTCGATCGTCGGCAAGGCCACCGCGCACACGCCCATCCTCGATCAGGCGCTGACGGGGCCGGTGTACTTTGTCAAGAACATCCGCAAGGACCCGAAGTCCGGGCGCGAGATCCGGACGCTGCCCAAGCTCGTGATCCCGCTGACCGGCGAGAACGGGCTGCGGCTCAATCTCGTCGGTACGAGCAACGTCGTCAAGAACCGGCTCGTCACGACGTTTGACAACATCCCAGACGCCCCGGTCAGCGACTTCACCCTGGACATCAGTGGTGGCAAGGGCGGCATCCTCGTCGTCTCGGGGACCGACATCTGCAAAGCCAGTCAGATCGCCGAGCAGCAGATCGACGGTCAGAACGGCAAGCAACTCGACTCCAATGTCTACCTGCAAACGTCGGCCTGCCCGCTGAAGATCCTGTCCAAGAAGATCGGCAAGACCAGCGTAGCCGTCAAGGTCGGCGGGCTTGGTGCCGGCAAGGTCACGGTCACCGGCAAGGGCATCAAGAAGACCACCAAGACCATCGCCTCCTCGACGGTCGCGACGATCACCGCCAAGCGCACCAAGGGCAAGCCGGGCAAGGTCACGGTCTCCTTTGACCCGACCGGGCCGGCGAAGGCCCACAAGACGAGCAAGTAGGACCATCGTCTCCCGGGTCGCGGCCAGTACCGCGACCCGGGAGCGTGGGCGGTTACGCCGCCGCGCGAGCGGCTTCGTACTTGCCGAACAGGCGGTCCAACGCTTGGGCCGCGAGGCGGTCGACGGTGATCTCGGCCAGGAGATCGGGATCGATCGGCTCGTCGACCGGCAGCCCGTCGAGGCGATCGTTGTTACACCGCGCCAGGTCGTAACGGCGATGGCGCAACTGCTCGACCAGGTCATCGGTCAACGGGACCTCGAACTGCTCGACATCGGCGTCGACGTTGTCGGGATCCCAGCCGACCGCGGTGATCAGCGCGGTCGCGGCACAGAACCGCATGGCCAGCAGGTATTGCGCCTCAGGCCCGTAGAGGAGGAAGTCCTCGAACAACTCGTGGCCGAGGTCCATCACCTTCTTGGCCTCCAGCCGCAGAACATCGCCGGTCTCGCGATCGACGACAAGCATGCGGACGTGGGTACGCTGCGGGGTACTCATGGGAGCTACTACTCCTTTTGGGTCATGCCCCCGGGCCGTTGCAAGCGGTCGCGGGGGTACTGTATTTGTATGAGGGGCGAAGCCTAGCGGGCGGGGCGGCGGACTTTTGATCTGGGTCGCGTACGCGGGTCGACTCTCGCGCAGTGCGCGCGCGAACGTCGGCACGGTGACCGCAAGTCGGTCGAGCAACTCGTCAAGAAGCATCGGCGGCCGGCGGAGCTTCGCGGCCTGTCGCACAACAGCTTCGTAAACCACTCGGTCGTCGAGGCCGTACAAGTCCATCAAGAACGCGTCGGGATGCAGCGGCTCGATAGCGAATGGCTCGCAGGACTCAGGCGGGAAGTCCTTGACGTTGAGCGTCACAATGACCTGGGCGTTGCTGGCGATGGCGGCCAGCACGTGCCGGTCCTTCACGTCGTTGGTCATGGAAGGTTCGAACCGATCGCCGAGGATATGCGCGGCGTGGGGCGTTGGTCGTGAGGGCGGCTAGCGGTACCCGCCCTCAAGCTCTTCAGAGAGCTCGGTGAGCTCGTCGAGCTTCTGGCGGCGGGTCACAGCGCGCTGCGCGCGGTAGTCCAGGGCGTCCTGGATACGGACGCGGCGGTGGGTCCCGACCTTGTAATAGGGGATGGTCCCGTCCTGGAGGAGCTTGACCAGGTGGGGTCGCGACACGTGCAGCAGGTCGGCGGCCTCTTGGGTGGTCAGCTCCTTTCCGTGCGGGACGAGCGTCATGGTCTGACCACGGGCCATGCCCTGGACGACCAGCTGGAGCGCGTGGAAGGCTGAGGCCGGGATCTCCAGCGTCTCGCCGTCGGGGCCGACGAGCCGAGCGGCGCGGTGCTCGCGCACGATCTCGTCGATCTGGTGGCGCAGGGCCTCGAGCGCGTCGCCCTCATCGGGCGTGGCGCGGAGCAGGTTGTCGGTGGCGGCGGTCGTCATGGCATTCTCGCGTGTCGGTTCGCGACTGACGGTAGCACGTCATTCGAAACAAACGCAACAACCGCAATATCGGCCGGGGTCGCTGTCGACTTAATTAGTGCAGTTCCGCTATCGCAGCGGGCTGGGGCCGCGTGTTCACCCGCAACGCCTCGTCCACCCCGAAGAACGTCGACAGCACCACGTGGCTGATCGCCGGCAGCGCCTCCGGCAGTTCATGAAGGCGTCGGTCGATCGCGTGCTGGCGCACGATGCGCCAGAGGCCGCCGGTGATGCAGAGCGAGACGATCTCCGGGTTGGGCAGGGCGACGCCGCGAGCGGCGAAGCCGGGCTGCAGGAAGTCGCAGAAGAGGTCGAGCATGCGGTGGTGGCGGTCGGCGACGAGCGGGCCGAGCCCGGGCAGCTCGACCGTCGACATGTAGGTCATCTCGGGCGCTGCGGCAAGGTCGCGCAACAGGGAGTCCAGCGCTTCGTGCAACGCCTGGGCGGGATCGCCCGCCGCGTCCATGAAGACCTCGGCCGCGTGGGTGTAGAGCAGGCGGGTGAAGGCCGCGACGCTGTCGAGCAGGCGGTCGATCTCGCCGGGTGGCAGCGGCGTGACGCTTGACGTTTGTAGGCCGTGCCGCCTCATGACGCTTCACCTTACGCCCGTCCCACAGCCAAAATCCACCGTCGTTCGAGAGACTTTCACGGCTCTCGGAGAGACGTCGCTGTTTGCCAAACGCGGCGGTGAGTGACTTACCGCAGTGCGGCGGTCTGCTCGGCCACGCGCTGCGCCTCGGCCTCGCCGAAGAACGGCGTGAGGCTCTGGAGGCTGAGGGCCGTCAGCTCGCCCGGCAGCTCGGCGAGCCGTTCCTCCTGGGCGAAACGGCCGACGACCGCGAGGAACCCCTCGAGCACGACCTCCAGCAACGCGGCGGGCTGTGGCGCGCGCGCGTCGGCCGCCGGCAGCTGGCCGCCGACGAGCTGCAGGAAGAGCGCGGCGTAGCGGGTGCGCAGCTTCGAGATGATGGTGACGATCTGCGGATCGTCGCTGACGGCAAGCGCCGAGAGCGCGGGCGTGCGGGCGACGTGTGTCAAGACCGCTTCCAGTGCCCGGTGGGCGGCCAGCGGCGGGTCGAGCGCGGCCGAGAGATAGGCGCCGGCGGCGGCCGCGACCAGCTGGCCGGTCCACACATCCAGCGCCTGGGTGGCGCAGTCGAGCTCGTCGTCGAAGAGGGCGTTGACGGTGTCGAGCGCGATCTCCTCGCGCTGGGCGACATCGGCGAGGCGGGTGGCCGCCAGGCCGTCGGCGACGACGGCGCGGGCGAACGCGTCCATCAGCCGCAACTCGTCGTCGGCGGGCTGGGCGGCGGTCCCGGAGGCCCCGGCGCTCAGCCGGCGCGTAGCCGCGCGGGCGGCGCGCGAGCCGAAGAGCGGGACGAAGAGGATCTCCACCAGCGCGGGTGTCAGGTCGGCGAGGTCGGCCGTGCGGTCCTCGACGACCCAGCCGCCGACGAGGCTGACGATCCCGCCGACCATCGCCAGCGGCACGATCGCCGGCAGCTCCCGCTCCCCCGCCGCGCCGGCGATCAGGCGCGCGAAGGCCTGGGTCGCGCGGTCGATCGCGGCGCTGCCGGCGGTCCCTGCCGACGGCGCGTCGACCAGCAGCAGCCGCGCGCGGCCGGGCTCAGCGATCAGCTGCTCGAGGCAGGCCGTGATCGCCGCGGTGACCTTGGCGGCCGGCTCACGCCGCGCTGCGCCCGCGTGCCACGCGGCGGAGAAGAGCTCCAGGAAGGCCTGGTCGTAGGCGGCTGACCAGGCGTCTTCCTTAGTCGGGAAGTGCTGGTAGAAGGTCTGGCGCGAGAGGCCCGCGCGGGTGGCCAGCTCGCGCGCGGAGGTGACCTCGAAGCCCTGCTCGGCCGAGAGCGTCAGCACCGCCTCGAGGATCCGCTCGCGCTGGTGGCGGTGCACGAAGGCGGCGGGCAGGCCGTGGCGGCCGTGGGGCAACCCCTGTGACAAGGGCGAGCGAGCGCCGTTGTGCGACGCGACGGCCGGCCGGCGCGGCGGGGCGGGCTGCGGCGCGTCGGTCTCGTACATCGCCCCCCACGTCGCGAGATCCAAGGCCGCGCTGCGCAGCGGGCGCATCCGGCCGGAGCGCAGGTGGCGGTCGAGCACATGCAGCGTGCCGCCGGCCAGCACGCCGAGCGCCGGCTCGGAGAGGACGGTCAGCCCGTCGCCCGTGGTGGCCGCGCGGCGCAGCAGTTCCTGGAGGCCGTCGGTCAGCGCGCGGCGGCGCTGCACCCCCGACGGGCCGAGGGCGGCGATGTCGACGACGGCCAGCCGCGCCGCCTCGGGCTGGCGCAGCACCGCGTCGACGACGGCCGAGAGGACGTCGGCCAGCGCGGTGCGCAGGTCACCCTCGGCGACCGCGCGCGTGCGGAGTCGTCCGCCGGCGTCGCCGGCGATCGCGTCGAAGGTGTCGAGCACCAGCTCCTGCTTGCCGGCGAACAACCCGTAGAGCGTGGCGGTCGAGACGCCGGCCGCCGAGGCCAGCTCGTCGACGCTCGTCCCGCCGTAGCCCTGGGTGCCCAGAAGCTTGATGACGGCCTCGTGCAACCGGGCCCGGTGGGCGGCCGCGGCCTCCTCGCTCCCGAGCGCGTGCCGACCGCGCGGCAACGGTTGCGTCGAGGGTCGGCGAACGGAAGCCATCGGCTGCCAACGATACGCGACACGGCGGCTCCGAGATAGGGCCGGAGAGCGTCCTTAGAAGGATTTGGTCTATAGAAATTTGACCTGGTGGTCTACGATCGCGGAATCGTGTCGAGAAACGCGGACGGTGCCTCAACGGAGACCGAGCGACTGCCGGAGCTGCCATCGCAGGCGACGGATTTCTGGCGCCGTGCGCGGATCGTCGACGCGGCGGTCCGCGAGGTCGCCGAGCATGGCTACGGCGAGGCCACCGTGGCGGGCATCGCCGAGCGTGCCGGCGTGTCGGACGAGAGCTTCTACGACGCGTTCGGCGGCAAGGAGGACGTACTCATCTGGGCCTACGACGCTGCCGTCGCCTACGCGATGCCCCAGATCCTGCGCGCCATCCGCACCGAGCGCGACTGGGAGCAGGCGACCGCCGACGCCGTGGCGACCTACCTCGCGATCCTCGACTGCGACCACGATTGGGCGCTGGTCTGCCTGCGCGAGCTGCCGGCGGCTGGGGAACGCGCCCGCGCCGCGCGCGACGCGGTGCGCGCGCCGATCATGGAGGCGCTGCGCGAGCGGATCAGCCAGGAGCCCGGCGAGGGGGCGGGGGTCGACACGGTGCTGGCTGGGCTCGACGCGATGGTGGTCGACCGGCTGCGCCATCGCCCCGAGAAACCGCTGTGGGCGAGGCGCCGCGAGCTCACGAGCTTTGCGCTCGCGCCGTTTGCGCAGGAGCGGGTGCCGGAGGTGGTCGAGAGCGACGCGGCGACGCCCGGCCCTCCTGCGGACCGCGAGCGCATCGAGTTGCTGCTGGACCGCGGGCCCGATGCGCAGGCCGACTTCGAGTTGCTCGTCCAGGGTGCGGTTGCGCGCCGGGACGGCCCGACGCTGTGGCACGTCTCGGTGGCGATGGCCGAGCGCCGCGCCGCGGGCGCTCCGGTGCCGGAGCCGATTGCGCGCCAGGCGCTCGAAGGGCTCCGTGACGCCTGGTTCTTCGGCCTGCCGGTCGGCGTGTCGACGCGCCGGTCCTGAAGGCTTAATGAAGGAGGCGGTACACGGAGACTTGACTTAGGACATCGGGCCGTTTACGGTGCCGATCGCACCTTGAGGTTGCCGCTCTGGCAGCGGCAGCGGGTGTGGGAGAGCGACGGGCGCCAGGTGGCGCCGGTCATTGGGTTGAGAGATCACTGCTGGAGGAGACGACGTGTCCGCTGTGCCTGCTCGCAGGTCATCGATGGCCCCTGCCGTAACGGCGGGCAACCCGGCCCCGGGTGGGGTCACGGGCCGGCGCAACGCCCAGACCTACGGCGTGCCGACCCAGCGCGACCGGCTCGTCGCGGCGATGGGGGAGCTGACCGCCGAGCTCGGCCTGACCGCCGTCGGCGTGCACCACGTCTGCCAGCGGGCCGGCGTCTCGCGCCGCACCTTCTACGACCTCTACGCCGACCGCGACGCCTGCGTGGTCGACATGCACGAAGAGGCCTTCGGCCGGCTGCTCGTCCACCTCGCCGAGGCCGTCGCCGACGCGGGCGCTCACTGGGAAGACCGCGCGGTCGCGCTGACGCAGGCGCTGCTCGGCGCCTGGGACGCCGATCGTGTCCTCGCCCAGCTGTGCCTGGTGTCGTCAGTCAGCGGTCACGCCGAGGCGATGGAGCTGCGGCGCACAGCGATGGCGCAGATCGCCGGTCTCCTGGCCGATCCGCCCCGGCAGCCGATGGTCGAGGCGTCCGTGCTGGCGTGTGCCATCACCGGTATCTGGGGGCTGGCCTTCGCCCAGCTGACCGAGAAGCCCGACGCGTCCATCGCCGATCTCGCGGGTGTGGCGATCTACTTGTTGCTGGCGCCGTTCGCCGGCCGCCGTCACGCCGCGGCGCGGGCCGCGGGCCGGGGCGGCACGGTCGCGTATGTCACGCGCTGGACCCCGACCGTTGTTGGTGGTGATGAAGACCGCGGGCTGCTGGTCACCGAGTTGACCAGCCAGACGCTGCGCTATCTCAACGGCCACCCGGGCGCGGCGAACATCGACATCGCGCGGGCGATCGATGTGCGCCACGAGAGCCAGATGAGCCGTCACCTCGGCCGGCTCGAGCGGGCGGGGATGGTCAGCCGCCGCAAGGAGGGCCGGACCAACGCCTGGATGTTGACCGCGCGTGGCGAGGAGGCGGCGCGCACCTTGCACGATTTGCGGTCCGACACACCGCGACTGACCAATGGTCCGTGGGCATGAGCGAGCCGAATCGACCGACCTTGATCGACACGATGAACATCACGAGAGGGACCACCTGCATGACTGACCGTTTGGTTGATGGCGACGCCGGCGCGCCGGGGAGCTTGGCTCGCCGCCTGCGTTTCGCGCCGCTCGTCACGCTCGCCGCTGTCGCGCTGCTGGTCTTCGGTGCGGCGTCGGCCTCGGCCTTGCAGACCCATGTGTTCTCGTCGAGCTTCGGGAGCGCGGGTTCGGGTGCCGGTCAGGTGTCGTCTCCTTCGGGGGTGGCGGTCAACGCCACCACGCATGACGTCTACGTGGCCGACACGGCGAACCTCCGGGTCGATCAGTTCTCCTCGGCCGGCTCGTTCATCCGTGCCTGGGGCTGGGGCGTCGCCGACGGGCTTCCGTCGCTTGAGACCTGCACGCTCACCTGCCAGGCCGGGATCTCGGGCACGGGTGCGGGCCAGTTCACGACCCCGACGTTCATCGCCGTTGACAACTCCGCCGGAGCGTCCGCAGGCGATGTCTACGTGGGCGACACCGGCACCAACCAGGTCCAGAAGTTCACCGCGTCCGGGAGCCTGGTCTCGGCGTGGGGATCGGGCGGCATGCTCGACGGCACCACCGCCACCGACGGTCCCTTCGGCGCCCTCGCGGGCATCGCCGTCGACACCACCGGCAACCTCAACGTCTTCGACACCAACACCCGGCTCTTCCGCTTCGCCCAGGACGGCTCCTTCATCACCGACTTCACCACCGCCCGCGGCACCAGTTCCAACGGCCTCGCCGCGGACGCGGCGAACAACTTCTTCAAGGTCAACGGCGATCTGTCGGTCGAGGAGTTCCAGGCCGACGGCACCGACATCGGCCAGGTCACCGCCTCCACCTCGACCACCGGCATTATCACCGACGCCGCCACCGGCGACCTCTACGTCGACACCGGCGCCGCGATCGAGCACTACACCTTCCCCGCCTGCGCCCCGGCACCAAATGCAGGCTGCACCCCGGCCGACACCTTCGGCTCGGGCCACCTCACCGGCGCCGCCGGCCTCGCCACCGACCCGTCCACCGGCACCGTCTATGCCGCCGACGTGGCCGCCAACCAGATCTCCGTGTTCAACGGCGCCGCCATTCCTGACGCTACGACGAGCCCGGCGTCCTCGGTCAGCAAGCATACGGCCACCCTCAACGGCCACCTCGGTCCGGCCGGCGGCGGCGACGTTTCCGACTGTCACTTCGACTACGTTGACGACGCGACCTTTGAGGCGCAGGGGTACACCGGAGCGCAGACGATCGCCTGCATTCAGTCAACGCCGATCTCGTCGGGGATGGACGTCACCGCCGCTCCGTCGGGCCTCAACGCGAGTACGACGTATCACTTCCGGCTCGTCGCGACCGGCCCACAGGGCACGAACACAAGCGACGGCGCCACGTTCGTCACCTCGGTGGCGGTCAATGTCAGCATCGCGGCCGCCCATCCGGTGGGCACGACGACAGCGACGCTCAACGGGCACGTCGATTCGAACGGCGGCGGCGACATCACCGATTGCCACTTCGACTACACCGACGACACGAGCTTCCAAGCGAGCGGCTTCGCCGGCGCCCAGTCGGTGCCATGCGCTCCTGCCACCCCGATCTCGTCGCCGACCGACGTGTCGGCCGACCTCTCCGGGCTGATCTCCGCGACGCCGTACCACGCTCGCCTCGTCGCGACGAACGCCGACGGCACGACTAGTACCGATGATCTGCCGTTCGCGACCACCGGCGCTGCCATCCGCGACGAATGGGCGACCGGAGTCGGTCCGACCGAAGCGACGATCAAGGCGACGATCAATCCCAACCGCCAACAGACGACCTTCCACGTCGACTACGGCCCCGACACGACCTACGGTCAGTCGGCGCCCGTCCGTGACGCCGACGTGGGCGCCGGCTCGGACGATCTGACCC
This sequence comes from Baekduia sp., assembly GCF_035996765.1. Taxonomy (NCBI): domain Bacteria; kingdom Bacillati; phylum Actinomycetota; class Thermoleophilia; order Solirubrobacterales; family Baekduiaceae; genus Baekduia; species Baekduia sp. Next base: position 124,445 of record NZ_DASYJG010000023.1, on the reverse strand, counting down.
GCGCGCAGCTCTTGACAGGACTGACCCCCGGGAGCACCTACCACTACCGGGTCGTCGCCACCAACGACGCAGGAAGCGTCGCCGGCCCGGACCGCCTGTTCACGACCCTGCCGGTGTCGCCTCCGAGCGCAGCGTGCGCCAACGACGCGCTGCGTGACGGCATCGGGTCGCGGCTCCCCGATTGCCGCGCCTACGAGCAGGTCTCACCGGTGGACAAGAACGGCACCGACGCAGCCTTCCTCGAGGCCGGCGCGGTCACGGACATCTCACGAAGCGCGGTGGCCGGCGGAGCGGTCGTCTTCGCGACCTTCGGCAGCGTCTTCGCTGGAGAGCCGAGCGGTCAGACCAGTGACTACTACCTGTCCCGTCGGGGCGGGGACGGCTGGACGACGAACGGGATCAACCCGCCGCTCAAGGCCACGGCCGCCATCGTCAACGACCCGTTCACGGAGATGCTGTTCACGGATGCGCTCGACAAAGCGGTGACGAACGTGACGTCTCAGAACGGTCCCCTGCTGACGCCGGACGCAGGACTTGGGCAGTTCAACCGCTACGTCCAGGACCTCTCTGATCCGGCCCACCCGTCGTATCAGTTGCTGACCCCGCCGAGCACAGACGTGTGTACCACGTTTGTCTACGGCGCCTCGGCGGATCTGTCGCACGTGATCTACTGCAGCACGGCCAAGCTCACGACAGACGCCGTGGCCGGCGCGCAGAACCTCTACGACTGGGTGCACGGCGCGTTTCGGTTGGTCAGCATCGCGCCCGACGGTACGCCCATGAGCTCCTCCGACGCTCGGTTCGCGGCGGTTCCGTCGACGATCTCGCGCGACGGCTCGCGGATTTTCTTCCAGGCGGACGGGAACCTGTACCTCCGGCAGGACGCGACGAGCACCATCCAGATCGATGCGGCGCAGGGGGCGGGACCGGGCGGTGGCGGGTTGTTCCTTGGAGCCAGCGACGACGGCTCGAAGGTCGTGTTCGCCGCCGCCGCTTCTGCCGGCCTGACCGATGACACGGTCCCGGGCAGCGGGCAGAACCTCTACCTCTACGACGCTGCCAACGCGAGCCACCCCCTGACCGACCTGACGCCTGCCGCCGACGTGAACCTTGACGGCCTGGTGGGCATGGGGACGGACGCCTCGTACATCTACTACGTCGCCGACGGTGCGCTCGCTCCGGGAGCACAGGCGGGCGACTGCCAGGCGTCCGGGTCAGGCCACTGCGATCTGTACGTCTATCACGCCGGCACCACGCGGGTCGTGGCCACCTTGTCGCGCAGCGGCGACTCCTCTGACTGGGCGGTTCCTGGCTCGGCGGGGTCCGGCGGGATGACGTATGGCCAGGTGTTCGTGACCCCCGATGGCAAGCACATGACCTTCCGGTCGTTCGGGACCCCGACCGGCTTCGACAACCGGCCGGCGACACCCGGTGCGTGCGCGTTCGGGGCGTCCGATCCCGACGAGCCTTGCTCACAGGTCTACGTCTACGACGCCACCGCGAGTCAACCCGCAGACCGGCTTCGCTGCGCGTCGTGCAATCCGACGGGTGCCCGGCCTCTGGGCCCGGCGTCACTGCCGGTGAACATCGGCGCTGCCGGCGTCCTCGCCTACGCGCCGCGGTATCTGTCGGCAGACGGGACACGGCTCTTCTTCAACAGCGCCGACTCGCTCACCGGACGTGACACGAACGGGCTCAGCGGGTGTGCCTCGCTGACCGCCATCGCCCTGGCGTTCTGGCCTTGCCAGGACGTCTATGAGTGGGAGGCCGACGGTGCGGGCTCATGCCACGGCTCGACGCAGAACGGCGGCTGCCTGTCCCTGATCTCGAGCGGGTCGAGCGACGACACGACCTCGTTCCTCGACATGAGCGCGGACGGGAGCGACGCGTTCTTCGTCACGCGCGACCAGCTCGTCGCTCAGGACCAGGATGGCCTCTACGACGTCTACGACGCGCGGGTCGACGGCGGATTGTCATCGCAAGTCAAGCCGCCGCCGTCCGACTGCGCGGCCGACGCGTGTCGTGGTCCGCTTGCCGCCGTCCCCGCGGCACCGCTGGCCGCGACGGTCAGCTTCAGCGGCCCCGGCAACGCAACGCCACCACCGGCACCGGCTAAGGCCGGGAAGGTCACCGTCGTGAAGCGGCCGGTCAGGGGAACGCACTTCACGATCAGCGTCAAAGCTCCGGCGAAGGGCCGGATCACCATCACGGGGGCCGGGATCAGGACCGCCCGCAAGTCGGTCGGAAAGGCGGGCACCTTCAAGATCGAGGTCGCGCTCACCGCGAGGGAGCGGCGCGCGCTCGCGCGCAAGCGCCGACTGAAGCTCGCGCTGCGCGTGACCTTCGCGCCGGCGAGCGGCTCTGCGTCGCACGTGTCCTTCTCGATCACTGACAAGGCGTAGGCATGCCAACCGGCAAGGAGACCAAGACGATGATCCGCACCCGCATTTTGGCAGCGCTTGTCGCGCTCGCCGCGACCGGCATTCTGGCCGCCCCGGCCTCCGCGGCGATGACCCGGCAGCCCCTGACGCCGATCGGGTCTTTCACCTCACAGAAGATTGCGGGTCAAGGGCCGACTGTCGATGCCCCGCAGGCGTTGACGGTGGACCAGGCAAACGGCGACGTGTATGCGCTCGATCCGGTTGCCGGGGAGCTTGTCCGTCTCACCGCGTCAGGCAAGGCGCACAACTTCACCGCGGGTCCTGGAGCCGGCACCAATGCGCTCCCGCTCGCCACCCTGAACGGCAGCCACACCAACGAGATCGCCATCGACAACTCGGGCGGACCTGCCGACGGTGACATCTACGTAGCGGACGGCAACTCCGGAACCATCGCGGTGTTCGCCAACAGCGGTGCGTCGCTCGGGACGCTCAACGGCTCAGGCACCCCAGATGGTGGGTTCGGCCTCGCCTGTGGCGTGGCGGTCAACCAGACGAACGGTGACGTCTATGTCGGCGACCTTGGGTCGGACTCGGTCTGGCGGTACTCGCCGTCAAGCACCGTGGTCTCCGAGTCGGACTACTCCGGAGGCATTCGCACCGCGAACCCACCCTGCAGCCTTGCTGCCAACGGAAACAGGGTCTATGCCGGCGACAACGTCAATCACACCGGCCTCGGGCAATTCGACGCGTCGGACTTCTCGATCGCGCCGTCGACGCCCACGCCGACCATGATCGAACGGGGCGTCGCCTCGCCGGCCGGTACGGTCCTCAATCCCACCGCGCTCGCCGTCGACCCCGCATCCGGGAACCTGTACGTCGACGAGTCCAGCTGGGTGGCAGCGTTCGCGCCCGACGGGGCGTTCCTCTACCTGTTTGCCGGCGATGGCGGGTCGAGCGGCATCGCGGTCGCCGCCGGCGGGAACGTCTACGTCTCGGCGCCCGCCGGCGGCTCCACCAGCGCCGCTGCCAACGTGGGCGCCAGCCACATCGATGTCTTCGGCCAGCCGGTGCCGCAGCCCGGGTACGGCTTCTCGAACTTCGATGGCGGGGTCTTCGACGCGGATGGATCGACCGTCACGCAGGCGGGGTCGCATCCGTACGAGGCGACGACGACCTTCTCGATCAATGAGCTGATCGACCCGTCGAACCCGGCCGGCTCGACCACCCCGGTCGAGATGACCAAGGACGTCAAGGTCGACCTTCCCGCAGGCTTCATCGGTGACCCCACCGCGGTTCCGCAGTGCACGCCACAGAAGGCGAGCCAGCTCGACTGCCCAGATGACACCGCGGTGGGGATCGCCGCCGTCCAAGCCGGCTTGGGGGGCATCCCCACCGAGACCTGGACGGCCGTGTACAACGTCGCACCGCCTGCTGGGGTGCCCGCGGAGTTCGCGTTTCAGGACAACAGCTTCCCCGTCCGGCTTGTCGCGTCTGTCCGTTCGGGCGGCGACTACGGGCTGACGGTCGTCGGAGCCAATGCCACCGAGCAGGGCGAGCTCGTCGGCGCCATCGTGACCTTCTGGGGCGTGCCCAGCGATCCGAGCCACGACGGCTTGCGGGGGGACTGCGCTCGCGGGGAGGGGCTGATCGGCACGCGGCCCGGAGCGGACCTCACCTGCCCGTCGGGGCAGCCGCCGAAGGCGTTCCTGACGCTGCCCACGTCCTGCACCGGCCCAGCGACGACGACGATCTCGGCCGACTCGTGGGAGAACCCGGGCACGTTCGTCTCAGCCAGCTTCGTGAGCCATGACCTGCAGGGAAATCCGGTCGGCGCCACGGGTTGTGACCGGCTCGACTTCTCGCCGTCGATCACGCTCAAGCCTGACACGGCGTCTGCCGACGCTCCTGCGGGCCTGAGCGTCGACCTCCACATGCCGCTCGCGGGCCTGCGGGACCCCAACGGCCTCGCCGAGGCGAACTTGAGGAAGGCCGTCGTCACACTGCCGGCCGGTTACTCGGTCAACCCGAGTTCGGCCAACGGGCTGGACGCCTGCTCCTCCGATCGCATCGCGCTCTCGTCACCTGAGCCGGCCACCTGCCCGGATGCGTCGAAGATCGGCTCGGTCGAGATCGACACCCCGCTGCTCGACCACCCGATCAAGGGCGGGGTCTATCTCGCGAGGCAGAGCGACAATCCGTTCAAGAGCCTGCTCGCGATCTACATCGCGGTCAGCGACCCGAAGACCGGGATCGTCGTCAAGCTGCCGGGCCATGTCGAAGCCGACGCCACGACGGGCCAGTTGAAGACCACCTTCGACAACAACCCGCAGCTGCCGTTCACCGACCTGAAGGTCGACTTCTTCGGCGGGCCGCGCGGCGCGCTGGCGACGCCACAGCAGTGCGGCACCTACACCGCCACCGCGGAGTTCACGCCGTGGTCGGGGACGGCATCCGTCACACGTGCCGATCAGTTCGACGTCACGAGCGGTTGTCAGAATGGCTTCCACCCCTCGTTCACCGCGGGAACGCAGAACCCGCATGCCGGCGCCTTCTCGCCGTTCGTGCTCTCGTTCTCGCGCTCGGACACCGACGAGAGCTTCCAGGGCCTGTCGGTGACGTTGCCGGCAGGGCTGTTGGGCAAGCTCGCCGGGGTCCAGGAGTGCTCGGAGGCGCAGCTGGCCGCGATCTCGACCGCACTGGGCGCCGGTGGTGCCGAGGCGGCGAGCCCAAGCTGTCCGGCAGGCTCCCAGGTGGGGACCGTGACGAGCGGTGCGGGGGTCGGTCCCTCGCCGTTCTTCTTGGGCGGCAAGGCCTATCTGACCGGCCCGTACAAGGGCGCTCCTTATGGGTTGGTGGTGGTGATCCCAGCGCAGGCCGGGCCGTTCGATCTCGGCAATGTCGTCGTGCGTCAGCGGCTGGAGATCGATCCGATCGACGCGCATGTGACCGCGATCTCCGATCCGCTGCCGACCATCCTGGACGGCATCCCGCTACGGGTCCGCCGCGTCGACGTGACGCTAGACCGGCCCGACTTCACGCTCAATCCGACGAGCTGTGCGGCCAAGCAGATCCAGGCGCAACTGGTGTCGACCAGCGGCACGCTGGCCGATCTGGCTGCCCCGTTCAGCGTCGGCGGCTGCAGCGACCTGGCCTACGCGCCGAAGCTGGCCATCGCCTTGACGGGCAAGGGCCAGACGACCGACGACAAGCACCCCGGGGTGCACGCGGTGCTGACCCAGCCAGTGGGGCAGGCCAACAACAAGAAGGTCACCGTCAGCCTGCCGCTGTCGTTGGCGTTGGACCCGGACAATGCGCAGTCGCTGTGTGAGTTCACCGATGGGTCCAAAGTCGACCCGACCTGCCCGAAGGGCAGCATCGTCGGCACCGCCACGGCCAATTCGCCGATCCTCGACCAGCCGCTCAGTGGGCCGGTGTACTTCGTCAAGAACATCCGCAAGGACCCGAAGTCGGGCCGTGAGATCAGGACGTTGCCCAAGCTCGTGATCCCGCTGACCGGCCAGAACGGGCTGCGGCTCACCGTGACCGGCACCAGCAATGTTGTTGATAATCATCTGGTGAGCACATTTGACAACCTGCCCGACGCCCCGGTCAGCGATTTCACACTGGACATCGACGGCGGCAAGCACGGCATCCTCGTCGTGTCGGGCACCGACATCTGTAAGTCCACGCAGATCGCCACGCGCGAAGCCGATGGCCAGAACGGCAAGCAAGCCAATGCTGATGTTTACCTGCAGACCTCGGCCTGTCCGCTGAAGATCATCACCAAGAAGGTCGGCAAGACCTCAGTGGCGGTCAAGGTCGGCGGCCTCGGCGCGGGCAAGGTCACCGTCACCGGCAAGGGCATCAAGAAGACCACCAAGATCATCGCCAGCTCGACGGTCGCCACGATCACCGCCAAGCGGACCAAGGGCAAGCCCGGCAAGGTCACGGTCTCGTTCGACCCGACCGGACCGGCCAAGGCGCGCAAGACCAGCAAGTAGCGCGGCGTGCCCGGGTCGCGGTTGACACCGCGACCCGGGGCCGCTGGCCTAGCTGTTCAAGATAGGACCCCGCGACGCGCGGGTCCGAGCGACCTACGAAGCGGTCGGGGTACGCGTCGCGATCGCCAACCGGACCGCCTGTTGGACATACCAACCGCTCTGTCCGGACACACAAGCGCTACGCTGTCGATGTGGGTCTCATGTTGGCGCAGATCGCGAAGAGCGTTGGTACCGGCGAACGGACGCTGCGCCGGGCGATCTCCGACGGCACGATCCACGTAGTTCCGGGGAACACTCGCCCGTTGCTGGTGACGGCCGAGGAAGCCGAGTACGTCCGGCTCCATTGGAACGAGCTCGGCACGTTGCGTCGTCTCCTGCGCACCGAGCCCAACGTCGGGTTGGCGGTCGTCTTCGGCTCGTTCGCTCGTGGTGAGGAGGAGCCCGACTCCGACCTCGATCTCGTCGTATCGCTGCGCCGTCCTGAGTCGCTCGGCCTTGAGCGCCTGCGCGAGCGTATGCAGTCGCATCTGCGCCGGCCTTTGCAGCTGATCGCCCTCGCCGATGTCGAGCGCAGTTCTTCGATGATGTATGAGGTGATCCGGGATGGGCGGGTGCTTGTCGACCGCGAGGGGCGGTGGGCGGCGCTTCAGGCGCGGCGCGGTTCGGTTGCCCGGGCTGCACGCGCCGAGGGCCGGCGTATCGAAGATGAGGCTCGCCGTGCGATCGAGCATTTCTCCGCGCTTGCGCAGCAGTCATGACCTCCCGCCCGCCTGTTGGCGCGGCTGCGCGCCGTCAGAACATCGATCGCCTACTCGTCGCGCTCGCTCGCTCCGACGCCCAGATGCAGACGGCGCTTGCCGCCTTTGCGCCGAACTTCGATTTCCAGGCATTCCAGTACGCGTGGATGGCGACTGATCCCGAGGAGCGCAACCGGGCGCTGCTGGTCCGCGGCAACTTGGACGACATCCACAACATGTTGGTCAAACTCATCACCACATCGGTCAAGCTGGCACGACAGCTCGGTCAGATCGGCCCCGACGCTCCCAAGGACCCCTACGAGGCGCTCGCGCAGCTGAAGCTGCTCACACGGCCCGAGCGTAACTCGCTGGACCTCACGCTGGCGACGCGCAACGAGAGCCAGCACGCCTACGAGCACCTCCAGGCACGTCAGGTCCACGCAGCGGTGCTCGCTCAGCGAAAGACCGCGCCCGGACTCATCGCGCGGCTCGGGCGCTGGGTCACCGAACTTCCGGTCACGTCATAGCCCACCCTTCTTCGCCGCCCACCCGCCGCAGCATGCCCACCCGCAGCGCCTCGTCCACCCCGAAGAACGTCGACACGCACACGTAGCTGAGTGCCGGCAGCGCCTCCGGCAGCTCGTGCAGCGTGTGCTGCGCGGCGTGCCGATAGATGACCTCCCACAGCCCGCCGCCGATGCACAGCGACACGATCTCCCGGCTCGGCGGCGCCTCGTCCAGCGCCGCGAAGCCGCCGTCCAACAGCTCACAGAACAGGTCCAGCATCCGGTCCTGGCGCTCGTAGACCAGTGGCCCCAGACGCGGCAGCTCGACGACCGACAGGTACGTCATCTCCGGCGCCTCGGCCAAGTCGTACAACATGGCACCCAACGCACGATGCAGGGCCAGCGGCCCGTCGTCACCGGCCTCCATGAACGCGCCCGCCACGCGCCCGAAGAGCTGCTGCGTGCTCGCGGCCACCGTGTCCAGCAGGCAGTCGATCGGCGTCGGCCAATGCGCCTTGACGTCCTCCAGCGGCACGCCCGCGCGCCGCGCGACCTCGCCGAGACAGGTCAGCGCGAGGCCGCGCTCGTAGACGGCGGCGGCGAAGGCCGCCATCAACTCCTCGCGCTCATCCTGTGGCGCGAAGCTTGATAACGGTAGACCGCCGAGGTCCATGACGGTCACCTTACGCACGGTGCCCACCAAAAATCCATAGCAGTTCGGGAGACTTTCATGTCTCCCGAACGCGAGCGGTGAAGCGAGAGTGAGGCGCGCTCAGCGGGGCGGCGAGCCGGCGGCCGCGAGCTCGGCCACGCGCCGGGCCTCGTCGGCGCCGAAGAACGGCGTCAGCGTCTGCAGGCTCAGCGCCCGCAGCTCGGCCGGCAGCTCGCCTATCCGGCCCTCACGCGCAAAGCGGCGCAGCACGGCGAAGATGCCGTCGAGCACGACCCCCAGCGCGGCCAGCGGCTGCGGCGCGCGCTGGTCGATCGCCGCGACCTGGCCGGCGATCAGCTGGAAGAAGAGCGAGATGTAGCGGTCGCGCAGCGCCGAGATCGCGGGGACCAGCTCGGGCTCGTCGGTCACCACGAGCGCCGAGACGGTCGGGGTGCGGGCGAGATGGCTCAACGCCGCCTCCAGCGCGCGGTGCGCCGCCAGCGGCGGGTCGTTCGCCGCAGCCAGGAACGCGCCCGCGGCGATGACCACGAGCTGCCCCGCCCACGCATCCAGCGCCTGCGTGGCGCAATCGAGCTCGTCGACGAACAGCGCGCTCGCGACGTCGAGCTCGACCCCGGCGCGCTGGGCCACGTCCGACAGACGGGTCGCCGCGAAGCCCTCCTGCGCAACTGTGTCGGCGAAGGCATCCATCAACAGGCGGCGCGTGTCGGCCGTGGTCTCGGGATCAGACGCGCCCAAGCTCGCCGCCGCCGCGCGCGCCGCCGGCGAGCCGAACAACGGCACGAAGACGATCTCCACCAGCGCCGACGTCAGGTCCGGCAACTCGGCGGTCCGGTCATCGACGACCCACCCGGCGATCAGGCTGACGATCCCGCCGACCAGCGCGAACGGCACGATCGCCGGCTGCTTCCCACGGTCTCCCCCCGCGCGCGTGATCAGGCGCGTGAACGCTTCTGTCGCATCGTCGATCGCCGACGTGGCGGCGCGCCCGGCCGACGGCGCGTCGACCAACAACAGCCGCGCACGCGCCGGCTCGGCGGCCAGATGGTTCAAGCACGCGCTGACGGCGGCGGTGACCTTGGCCTCGGCGTCGCGCTGGGGCGCGGCCGCGTACCAGGCGGCGGCGAAGAGCTCGACGAACGCCTGGTCGAACGCGGCCGACCACGCGTCCTCCTTGGACGCGAAGTGCTGGTAGAAGGTCTGGTGCGACATCCCGGCAGCGGCGATCAGGTCGCGCACCGAGGTCGCCTCGAAGCCGTGCTGCGCCGAGACGGCGAGCACCGCCTCGAGGATCCGGGCGCGCTGATGGCGCTTGACGAACGCCGGCGGCAGGCCGTGGCGGCCGCGGGGGAGGGGGAGCGTGAAGGGGGATGGCGTGTCGGCCGTCGAGGCGCTCGGCGGGTGCGAAGGCGCCGGCGCGCGGCGCGGCGCGTCGGTCTCATACAGCGCGCCCCAGCCGGCGAGGTCGAGCGCCGCGGCGCGCAGCGGGCGCAGCTTGCCGGTGCGCAGGTAGCGCTCGAGGACCGCCATCGTCCCGCCGGCCAGCACCGCGAGCGCCGGCTCGGAGACGACGGTGCGGCCGTTCGGCGTCGCGGCCCGGCGCAGCGACTCCTCCAACTCGGTGGTCAGCTGCCGGCGGCGCTCCACGCCCGGCGGGCCGACCGTGACGATGTCGACCACCGCCAGCCGCGCGGCCGCGGGCGCCCGGAGCACCGCGTCGACGACGGCCGACAGGACCCCGGCCAGCGCGCGGCGCAGGTCGTCCTCGGGCACCGCCGGCCGCGCGCGCGCCGCGCCCCCGATCTCCCGCGCGATCGCGTCACCGGCGTCGAGCACCAGCTCCTGCTTGCCGGAGAACAACTCATACAACGTGGCCGTCGAGACGCCGGCCGCGGCGGCCAGCGCGTCGACGGTCGTGGCCCCGTAGCCGTGCTCGCCGACGACCTCCACCGCGGCGGCGTGCAGCAGCGCGCGGTAGCGGGGGGCAGCAGCGTCGGCATCCAGCGCGTGGCGACCACGCGGCAACCGTGGCGACGAGGGTCGACGGGCGGAGGCCATGTCTGGCTGAAGGATACGTGACGCAACACTTTGCACAAGGTGTCCGTCCTCGTCGACCGAAGGATCTGTGTCGCAAGAAACTTGCATCGTGGTCTAGCATCCGCGGCTGTGTCGAGAAACGTTCGTGTTGCCTCGACGGACGCAGCCGACCTCGCGGCGCTGCCCCAGCAGGCCCAGGACTTCCGCCGTCGCGCGCGGATCGTCGACGCTGCCGTGCGCGAGGTGGCCGAGCACGGCTACGGCCAGGTGACCGTCGCGAGCATCGCCGAACGGGCCGGCGTCTCGCGCCGCACGTTCTACACCACCTTCTCCAGCAAGCAGGACGCGCTGATCTGGGCCTACGACGCGGCGGCGGCCTACGCCATGCCGCAGATCCTGCACGCGCTGCGGGCCGAGCGCGACTGGGCCCGCGGGACCGCCGCGGCGCTGGCGACCTACCTGGCGATCCTCGACTGCGACCACGCCTGGGCGCTGGCCTGCCTGCGCGACATCCCGGCTGCGGGCGAGCGGGCGCGGGTCGCTCGCGACGCGGTGCGGGCGCCGCTGCTGGCCGCGCTGCAGGAGCGGATCGCGGCCCAGCCGGCGTCGGTCGTGGGGGTCGACACCGTCGTCGCGGCGGTCGACGCGATCGCGGTCGATGGCCTACGCCATCGCCCCGAACAGCCTTTGTGGGAACGGCGTCGCGAGCTCACGAGCTTCGCGCTGGCGCCGTTTGCCGACGGGGAGCCGACCGTGGCGGCCGACGCGGCGGCGATCAGCAAGCTGCCCGACAGCGGGCAGATCGAGGCGCTCGTCGCCGAGGGTCCGGAAGGCCGCGCCGACCTCGAGCTGCTCGTGCGCGCCGCGATCGCGCGGCGCGACGGGCCGACGCTGTGGGAGGTCGTCGTGCGGTTGCAGCGGCGCAGCGCGGCGGGCGGCTCGCCGGCGGGCGACGACCTGGCCGCCGAGGCGCTCGACGCGCTGGGCGACGCATGGTTCTTCGGGCTGCCGATCGCCGAGCCGGACGGCGCCGCCGGCGCCTCGGGGATCTCGGAGACCGACACGCTCTACCTGCGCTACATCGCCGCCCATCCCGACAGCAGCGGCGAGCAGATCCGCCGCGGTCTCGCCCTCGGCCACCTGTCGCAGGTCAACCGGACGCTGCAGCGTCTGGAGGGCCACGGCGTGGTGGCGCGCGAGCCGGGCCACGGGCGGGCGAACGCGTGGCGGCTGACGGCAGCCGGCGTCGCTGCGTTGCGCATGCCGAGCCGCGCCTGAACCTGCGGCGAAACAGCTCCTGAAGCCAGCGTTCTCGTTGCTCCTCTGAAGGATTCGTGACGTAAAGACTTGACTTCGGACATCGGGCCGTTTACGTTCCCGATCACACCGACTCGCCACGTCCCCGCGACGGGACGGCGAGCGGGAAGGGGCCGCGGGAGAGCGGCCACCGGGTCGAGAAGCAATCTGCTGGAGGAGACGACGTGTCCACTGTGCCTGCTCGCAGGTCATCGATGGCCCCTGCCGTGACGGAGGCCGAGCGGGAAGCTGCCAACGGCCCCAGGAGCCGGCGCAGCGGCCGCGCCTACGGGCTGCCGAGCCAGCGCGACCGGCTGGTCGCGGCGATGGGCGAGCTGACCGCCGAGGTGGGCTCCTCGACTGTCGGCGTGCACCACGTCTGCCAGCGCGCGGGCATCTCGCGCCGCACCTTCTATGAGTTGTATGTCGATCGCGACGCGTGCCTGCTCGATGCCATCGGCGAGGCGCAGCGCCGGCTGGTCGCCCACGTGGCCGCGGCGGTCGCCCAGGCGGGGTCCGAGTGGGAGGATCGCGTGGTCGCCGCGACGCGGACTTTGGTCGCCGCGCTCTGCGCCGACCAGATCCTCGGGCACCTGTGCGTCGTCGCGCCGCTCGCCGCCGGGCCGGACGCGCTGGCGCTGCGGCGCACGGCGATGGACGAGATCGGCCGCCTGCTCGGCCCGCCCCCGCAGACCGACGTGCCCGCCGGCCTCGTGCTCGCCGCCGCGCTGGGCGGCGTCTGGGAGCTGCTGCGCCACTTCCTCACCGACGACGACGGCGACGTGGCCGAGCACGAGCTGACCACCGCGGCGATCAACGCCCTGCTGGCGCCGTTCGTCGGCCGCCGCCGCGCCGCCGCGCGCGCCCAGACCCCGGGCGACGTCACTACCTTCGTCACGCGCTGGACTCCCAGCTCGCCTGAGGCTGACAGCCACGGCCTGCTGGTCACCGAGCTCACACGGCTGACGCTCGCCTACCTGGGCGCGCATCCGGGCGCTTGCAACGTTGACATCGCGCGAGGGGTGGATGTGCGTCACGAGAGTCAGATCAGCCGTCACCTCGGCCGGCTGGAAGGCGCCGGGATCGTGGCGCGCCGTCGGGAGGGCCGGACGAACGCGTGGCGGCTGACGGCGCGGGGCGAGGAGGCGGTGCGGTCGCTGCGTCCCGACCTGCCGACGCCCATCGGCAGAGCTTGGTCGTCGACTGATCGTAAGGAGGCGTGAGATGGCTCGTTCCCGTTCCTGTCGCCGGCTGAAGGACCCGTCACCGATGAGCACTGCCGTTTCCGAGACCAACATGAGAGAGACCATCTGCATGACTGACCGTTCGGGTGATGCCGGCGCTGGCGCGCCGGGGGCCTGTGGCGCGTCGCTCAGCCAGCAGGCCCGGAGGGTCGCCGTGGGGCCGACCGAGCCTGTCGCGCCACCGTCCGTCCCGTTCGTTGTAGGCCTGATTTCCGGTTTTCAAGGAGTGTTCGTGCTGACTGTTTCTCATCTCGTTCAGGCTGTGCGCCGGTTATTGGTCGCTGTGGCAGGTGTGGCCGCGCAGCGCTTCGGCGGAAGCGGGGCGCCTGCAGCCGACAACCGTTCCTCCGGACGAACGGCGTCCGGCTTCCGACGCCACCCGCTGCTCGGCCGCGTCGTGTCCGCACTGGGACTCAGCCTCGCCGCCGCCGCCCTCCTCGCCCTGGCCGCTCCCTCCGCCTTCGCCCTCTCCAACCTCGGCCAGCTCAGCGGCACCTTCGGCCAGCTCAACTCCGAGAGCGTCGCCGTCAACGACGCCAATGGCCATATCCTCGTCGCCGACTCTGCCGTCGGCCTCGTCTACGACTACGCCTCGGCCTCCGATACCAGCCCGACCACCTGGGACGGCTCCAACACCCCCGCCGGCTCCTTTGGCGGCGGGGCGGTCGCGGTCGCCGCCGACAACTCGACCGGCGATGTCTACGTCGCCGACGCCACCGACGCCGTCATCGACAAGTTCGACTCCTCCGGCGCCCTGATCGCGTCGTTCGGTGACACCACCCCCAGCCCCGACGGTCAGCTCGCGGGCCTCGCCGCCCCGAGCGGTTCTTTCTCTCCGGCGCAAGTCACCACCTTCGGCATCACCGTCGACCAGGCCACCCACGATCTCTACGCCATCGACGCCGGCCACCAGGTCGTCGACGTCTTCGATTCGACCGGCGCCTACCAGAGCCAGATCACCGCGACCCCTGCCGGCCTCTACGCCTACAGCGGCAACTACGCCGACGGCATTGCCGTCAATGCCACCACCGGCCATGTCTTCGTCTCCGACTCAGGCCCCGTCCAGACCTTCGAGTTCGATGGCTCGGGCGCCTACGTTCGCACGCTCACCGGCTCCGGCACCCCTGCCGGCTCCTTCGGCCTCGGGTTTACCTCGGTGGCAACCAGCGATGCAACCGGTGACCTCTACGTCCTCGACACCCAGGACCAGGTGGTCGACGTCCTTGACTCCGCCGGCAATTTTCTCAGCCAGATCGCCGGCACACCGGTCGGTGGCCCCTTCGGCGGCCTCGCCGCCGGCCAGGCGAGCGGCAACGTCTACGTCTCAGACGACGGCGCCTCGCCAGTGGTCAAGATCTTCGGGCCGGGGCCGCCCTCGATCGACGCCGCCGCGGCCCAAGACCTCACCGCCACCACCGCCGATCTCACCGCCAAGATCAATCCCAACGGCTTCGACACCACCTACCACTTCGACTGGGGCACCGACACCTCCTACGGCAACACCGCTCCTGTCCCCGACGGCGACATAGGCTCAGGCGGAACTGACGTCGCCGTCTCCGCCCACCTCTCCGGCCTGACCGCCAACACCACCTACCACTGGCGTGTCGTGGCCACCAACGCCAACGGCACGGTCGGGGCCAGCGCCGATCACACCTTCATCTACGACACCACTGGGCATGCCCTCCCGGACAATCGCGCCTACGAGCAGGTCACCCCGGCACAGAAGAACGGTGCCCTCATCGGCGTCGTCTTCTTTAGCGCGGGTCCCCCGAACGTCGCTGCCGACGGCTCTGGCGTCGTCAGTCCCTCCATCCAGTGCTTCGGCGATGCCGCTGCCTGCAATGGGGATCGAGGTGTCCAGGGTGACCCGGTTGCGTTTACTCGCAGTCCCTCGGGCTGGATCTCCACGGCACTCGCGCCCCCCGCCAGCCAGTTCGGTCAAAACTACCCGGTGAGTTATGGCGGTGACGTCGGCGCCGTTCTCTTCTCCGTTCCTACTGCGCCTGCCTATCAGGATGACTTCTATGCCCGTCTCGGCGACGGGTCCCTCGTCGACGTGGGCCCCGTGACGCCGCCGTCTGGTGGTGCGCGCGCCCATGTCTTCGGCTCGAGTGCGACGGCGGCGACCGCCGATCTCTCTCACCTGCTGTACCAGCTCGACTGCACTGGTGGCGATTGCTGGCCCTTCGACGCGACGACCCGGCAAGGCGGAAGTTCTTCGCTGTACGAGTACGTCGGTGCCGGTAACACTCAGCCCCTGCTGGTCGGCGTCAGCGGAGGCCCCGGATCTACCGACCTGATCAGCGTCTGTGGCGATCTGCTCGGGGGAGGCGACGGTGCGACCTACAACGCCCTCTCCGGGGATGGTGCCACGGTGTTCTTCACCGCCCGCCAGTGTGCCTCGGGGTCGGGTGCCAACGCCGCCACTCCCGTTCCTGCTGATGCGCTCTATGCCCGCATCGACGGCGAGCGCGCCGACGCCCGCACGGTCGCGATCTCTCAGCCGTCGCCGGCCGATTGCACGATCCCGGCCTGCACCGGCTCTGCGGCCGCCGCCGCCGGCTTTCAGGGCGCCTCCCACGACGGCTCTCGGGTCTTCTTTACCTCCACCCAGCAACTCACCAACGCCGCCAGCGAGGACACCACCCCCGGCGATGCCGCTGGAGGCGCCACCGAGTGCAGCCACACCACCGGCTCGGGCGGCTGCAACCTCTACCTCTATGACTTCGGAAAGGCCGCCGGTCATGAGCTTACTGCGGTTTCTGCCGGTGACGCCTCCGGCGGCGGTCCTCGTGTCCAGGGTGTGATGGCGATATCTCCCGATGGCTCGCGCGTCTATTTCGTCGCCAAGGGCGTGCTCAGCACCGACCCCAATGCCCAGGGCCAGATCGCGCACGATGGTGCCTACAACCTCTATGACTATGACGTTGCCACTGGTGACACCACCTTCATCTCCCCTCTCGCCGGATCCGATAGTGCGTTCCCCATCGACGGCCAGTCGGTGGGTGGGTTCACCCATGGCGTCGGCTTGGCCAACGTCACCGCCGACGGCCGCTTTCTCGTCTTCATGAGCTATGGCCAGCTCACCACCGACGACCACAGTTCTCAGGCTCAGGTCTTTCGCTACGACGCTCAGACCGGCCGGCTGATCCGCATCTCTGTCGGCAACGATGGCTTCAGCGACAACGGCAACGGCGGCGTCGACCTTGCCAGCATCGTTCCGGCTTTCCATGGCGGTTCGGGCCGTACCGACCCGACCATGTCGCGCGACGGCTCCCGAATCTTCTTCCGCGATCCCGCCGCCCTCACACCCGGCGCCCTCGACAACATCCAAGTCGGCACCGTCAGCGCCGACCCCATCTACGCCCAGAATGTCTATGAGTGGCATTCAGGCCACGTCTCTCTGATCTCCGATGGCCGTGACGTCTCCGCCATTGCCACCCCCGGTGGAAACGGCCTTCCCACCGATGCCACCAGTTCCGTCGGGCTGCTCGGGACCGACACCACCGGCGACAACGTCTTCTTTACGACAACCGATCGCCTCGTTCCGCAAGACGGCGACACCCAGCTGGACTACTACGACGCGCGGGTCGGTGGCGGCTTCCCCTTCACCCCGCCATCGGAACCATGTGACGGTGACAGCTGTCAGGGCGCTGCGGGCGGTCAGCCCGTACCGCCGAGCGCTGCGAGCGTGACGTTCAGCGGGCCGGGCAATGCGACACGGCCAGCTGCGCCGGCGAAGGTCAAGATCCTGAGCACGGTCGTGCACGGCTCCCGGTTCTCGGTGGCCGTCAAGGTGCCGGGCAAGGGACGGATCACGATCAGCGGTTCGGGGATCAAGCCGGTCGGAAAGTCTGTCGGCAAGGCGGGGACCTACAAGGTGCGCGTCGGGCTGACCGCCAAGGAGGCCAGGACGCTCAAGCGCAAGCACAAGGTCAAGCTCAGGCCACGCGTCGTGTTTGCGCCGGCCGGTGGCCCGTCCTCCTCGGTGACCGTCTCGCTGACGGTCAAGGCGTAGGTGGCCACGATGACCAAGGAGACGATGAAGATGACCACGCTCAGCCACCCGCCCCGAAACCGTGCGTTCGCCGCGCTGATCGCGACCGCGGCCGTCGTCCTCGCGCTCTGCGCCGGGACCGCAAGCGCCGCAGTACCCGCCCCCGGCTGGACCCTTGACAACATCCCGATCCCGACCAACTTCTCCGCGGCCGACAACGCCCAGTGCCTGGGGTCATTCCACCTTCCCGACTACCGAACCTTCAAATGCGACACCTACCAGGTCACCGTGACCAACGCCGGCTCACAATCGGCCGACGGCAGTCCCATCACCTTGACCGACGCCCTTCCGCCGGGCTTGACCGTTCAGCGGATCGCCTTTCTCTGGCACGGATCGGGAGCCGTGGCCGCCGGTTTGGAGGGCGCCGTCGCCGTGGACCTCGCCACGTCCGGCTTCTGCAGCGCCACGCCGGCCCCCTCGAGCACCCCTGTCTCCTGCCGGCTTGACACCGCCGGCAACGGGTGGCCCCCGGTCGCCCCCGACGACACCCTCACGATGCTCGTCTTTGTCACCGTCGACGCTCCAGGCGCCTCCGGGCCCCTCACCAACTCCGCCACCGTCACCGGTGGTGGCGCGCCCGACGCCACCGCCGTCAGCGACCATCAGATCAGCTCCGCGGCTCCAGCCTTCGGACTCGTCGGCTTTGCCTCCCACATCGCCGGGCTCGACGGCCGCCCCGACACCCAGGCCGCCGCTCACCCGTATCAGTTCAGCACGCGGATTGACCTTGCCAGCGAGTTCAGGACACCCCCCGACGACAACGAACGCTTTCAGGTCGGGGTAACCAGCGTCGAGGACCTGAAGGACGCGGTCGTCGATCTTCCTCTTGGTTTCCTGGGCTCGGCACTCGCCACGCCGACCTGCACCCTGGTCCAGCTCTCCGGGGCGGGAAGCTGTCCGGCCGCCTCCCGGGTCGGCCACCTGCGGACCGAGCCGGTTGGCGCCCCCGACGGGGTCGACGGTCCCATCTTCAACCTTGTTCCCGAGCATGGGGTCGCTGCCGAGTTTGGCTTCATCGACGTCCTCAAAACCTCCCACGTCCTCTACGCCCGTGTCGTTCCGAGCCCCGACGGCTACGTCCTGCGCACCACTGCCCCCGACATCCCCCAGGTCACCCTCACCGCCATCAACGCCACCTTCTACGGCAACCCGGTCGCCCGCAACGCCACCGGCCAGACGCCGGTGGCGATGTTCACCAACCCGTCAAGCTGCGACGGCCGGCCGCTAAGGACAACGGTCTATGTGGACTCTTGGCAGCATCCGGCTCGTTTCAAGGCGGATGGGACGCCGGATCTGTCTGACGCGAATTGGGCGTCTGCGAGCTCGACTTCGCCGCCGGTGACGCGTTGTGACAAGTTGCGTTTCAGCTCGTCGTTGTCGGCGCAGCCGCAGACGACGGTCGCTGATTCGCCGTCGGGCCTCGATGTCGCGGTCAAGGTGCCGCAGTCCAGTGATCCCGCGACGTTGGCGACGCCGCCGCTGAAGAAGGCGGTCGTGACGCTGCCGGCTGGCTTTACGGTCAATCCGTCTTCGGCGGATGGTTTGGGTGCGTGTTCGCCGGCCCAGATCGACCTGGGCAGCGCTTCGTCGCCGAGGTGTCCGGACAGCTCGAAGGTCGGCAGCGTGGAGCTTGAGAGCCCGTTGCTGCCCGGCACGTTGAAGGGGTCGATCTACCTGGCGACCCAGACCGACAACCCGTTTCACTCACTGCTGGCCGGCTACATCGTCGTCGACGACCCGACGACGGGTATCGTGGTCAAGATCCCGGGCAACCTGACCCCCGATCCCATTACGGGTCAGATCACCGGGGTGTTTGACAACAACCCGCAGTTCCCGTTCTCAGAGCTGAGGCTGCACTTCAAGGGCGGCTCGCGCGGCGTGCTGGCGACCCCGGGGGCGTGCGGGGTCTTCACCACCAACGCGGCCTTCAGCCCCTGGTCGGCCCCGGACTCCGGACCCGATTCGACGCCAAGTGATCCGTTCTCGATCACGAGTGGGTGCGTGTCAGGGTTCTCGCCGAAGTTCACGGCGGGGACGACCAACCCGCAGGCCGGCGCTTACTCGCCGTTCGTGCTCTCGTTCTCACGCACCGACACCGACGAGAACCTCCAGGGGTTGTCGGTGACGCTGCCGCCGGGTTTGGTGGGCAAGCTCGCCGGCGTGCAGCAGTGCTCAGAGGCACAGCTGGCCTCGATCTCAGACCAACTCGGCACCGGGGCCGCGCAGGCAGCCGGCCCGAGTTGTCCGGCCGCCTCCCAGGTCGGGACCGTGACCGCGGGTGCCGGGGTCGGCTCGTCACCGTTCTTCATCGGCGGCAAGGCCTATTTGACCGGCCCGTACAAGGGCGCTCCGTATGGTCTCGCGGTGGTGGTGCCGGCGCTCGCGGGTCCGTTTGACCTCGGCAACGTTGTCGTGCGTCAGCGGCTGGAGATCGATCCGATCGATGCGCACGTGACCGCGATCTCCGACCCGCTGCCGACCATCCTGGACGGCATCCCCCTGCGAGTCCGCCGCGTCGACGTCAACCTCGACCGGCCGAGCTTCACGCTCAACCCGACGAGCTGTGCGGCCAAGCAGATCCAGGCGCAGGTGGTCTCAACCGCCGGGACGCTGGCGGATCTGGCGGCGCCGTTCAGCGTCGGCGGCTGCGGCGACCTGGCCTACGCGCCGAAGCTGGCGATCAGCCTCACCGGGAAGGGGCAGACGACCGACGACAAGCACCCCGGCGTCCACGCGGTGCTGACCCAGCCGGTGGGGCAGGCCAACAACAAGAAGGTCACCGTCAGCCTGCCGTTGTCGCTGGCGCTGGATCCGGATAACGCGCAGTCGTTGTGTGAGTTTGCCGACGGGTCGAAGGTCGACCCGACGTGTCCGAAGGGCAGCATCGTCGGCCAGGCGACGGCAAGGACGCCGATCCTCGACCAGTCGCTGACCGGGCCGGTGTACTTCGTCAAGAACATCCGCAAGGACCCGAAGTCGGGCCGTGATATCCGGACGCTGCCCAAGCTGGTGATCCCGTTGACCGGCCCCAACGGGCTGCGGCTCACCGTCACCGGCACCAGCAACGTCGTCGACAACCACCTCGTGAGCACGTTCGACAACCTGCCGGACGCCCCGGTGTCGGACTTCACCCTCGATATCGATGGGGGCAAGCACGGCATCCTCGTTGTGTCGGGGACCGACATCTGCAAATCCACGCAGACCGCGACCCGCCAAGCCGATGGCCAGAACGGCAAGACCGCCGACGCCTCATTGACCTTGAGCACGCCGGCGTGCCCGCTGAAGATCCTGTCCAAGAAGGTCGGCAAGACCACGGTGGTGATCAAGGTCGGCGGCCTCGGCGCCGGCAAGGTCACCGTCACCGGCAAGGGCATCAAGAAGACCACCAAGACCATCACCAGCTCGACGGTCGCGACGATCACCGCCAAGCGCACCAAGGGCAAGGCAGGCAAGGTCACGGTCTCCTTTGACCCGACCGGGCCGGCGAAGGCCCACAAGACGAGCAAGTAGGACGGCGGCACACCCGGGTCGCGGTGACGCTCACCGCGACCCGGGTCGCGCCTGGGATCTCGCTGGTATCATTTTGGGAATGAAGGCGTCGATCGATTCCGTAGGTCGCATCGTCGTGCCGAAGCCCTTCCGTGACGCGCTTGGGCTGGTCGCGGGTTCGACGGTCGACATCTCTCGCTATGGCGCAGGGCTGCAGGTGATTCCCTCGGGGCGGACCGCGCGACTCATCGAGGAGGATGGCGCGCTGGTGGCGACCGGCACCACGGTCATCGATGACGAGGACGTCTTCGGGCTGATCGACGCGGGCCGGCGTTGAGCGCGCTGGCGCTCGACACGAGCGTCGCGATTCCGTTGCTGGTCGCGACGCATCGCGAGCATGCGGCCGTCGTCCGGTGGTGCGCCGGCCGGGAGGTGGCGCTGAGCGGCCACACCGTGGCCGAGACCTACTCAGTGCTGACGCGCCTGCCCGGAGACTTGCGCCTGCTGCCCGAGGACGCGGCGCGGTTGCTGCGCGAGCGCTTCTCGGCGCCGTTGCTGCTCAGCCGCAAGGTGGCCGCGAAGCTGCCCGACAGGCTGTCGGCGCTGGGGATCTCAGGCGGGGCGGTGTACGACGCGCTGGTCGGGCTGGCCGCCGCCGAGCACGGGGCGCAGCTCGCGACGCGAGACGCGCGGGCCCGCGCGACCTATGAGGCGGTCGGGGCACACGTCGTGGTCGCCGGCTGAGGCTCTGCCACGCGAGCGCCCGCCGGGCTCTTGTCGCGTGGCTCGACATGGGCGACGATCCCGCCATGCCCTACGACGAGTCTCTGGCCGCCCGGATCCGGGAGCTCCTCGCGTCTGAGCCCGGCATCGCCGAGAAGCGCATGTTCGGCGGCCTCGCGTTCCTCATCGACGGCAAGCTCTCGGTGGCTGCCAGCGGCTCCGGTGGCCTCATGGCCCGTGTCGCACCCGAGCAGACCGACGAGCTGCTCAACCGTCACCAGCTCCACGCCGAGCCTTTCATCATGCGCGGTCGCCCCATCGACGGCTGGCTCCGCGTCACCGCCGAGGGCGTCAAGACCCGCCAACAGCTCAAGCCCTGGGTCTCCCGCTCGGTCGCCTACGCGTAGAACAAGATCCGGCGCTCAGCTGCCGAGCACGGCGCGGGCGGTCTCCGTGACGAGCACCCCGGCGTCGGGTGGGAGCTTGGCTCGCGGGCTGGCCTGGAGGTGACGCCGGACGATCGCCAGTGGGAGGTCGACGGTGGAGAGGAGGACGCGGTCGAGGGTCGGCTCGCCGAGCTCGGTCGCGCGCGCCTGGAGCGCCTTGCCGAGCGCGCGCCGGTCGGCAGCCGCGCGGCGGCGGGTCGCCGGTGGCCAGTCGGCGGCTGCGAAGTCGTCAGGCCCGCGGAGGAGGAGGCGTGCCTCGGCGGGGTGGTCGCGGCACCGCTCGATCACGTAGCTCGCGGCGGCGACGCAGCCTTCGAGGGCCGGCGCCGAATCCAGGGCTTCCAAGAAGCCGCTCTGGAACGCGCCGGTCGTCCGCAGCCACAGCTGCCCGAGCAGCGCGGCGCGATCGTCGAAGCGGTGGTAGAGCGAGCCGCTCGGCGCGCCGCTGGCGGCTGATACGGACGCGATCGTGACGCTCGCCGGGCCGCGATCGGCGGCGATCGTGAGCGCCACGTCGAGCAGCGTCTGGGTGTCGTGGAGCGCTGGTCGTCCCAAGGCGGAGCATCCTGCCGGGTAGTATTAGCGATATACCGCTAATACTACCGACGAGGAGCACGGAATGACCGACCCGACCGCGATCGCCCAACGCCTCTACGACGCCTTCGCCGCCCACGACGGCGAGGCGCTTCTGGCGGCGATGACCGAGGACTTCGTCGGCACCGTCAGCGTCGGCATGCCGCTCGGCGTCGGCGGGCGCCACGAGGGCCGCGACGCGATGCTGCGCGACTGCTGGGCGCAGGTGTTCATCACCTACGACATGGCGGTCGAGGCCGACCGCTACCTCGTCTGCTCGCCCGACGAAGTTGTCGTCCTTGGTTCATACCGCGGCACCGAGCGCGCGACCGGCGACCCCGTCGACGCGCGCTTCGCCCACATCCTCACGCTCCGCGACGGCCATGTGGCCGCCCTCGAGCAGATCACCGACACGCGCAGCTGGGCGGCTGCTGCGGCCGCCTAGCCAACGCGGCTCGAGACGTCAGTTCGCTGTGCTCAGCGATGCAATGCCTCCAGGAACTCTCGGACGGCGGCGGCCGCGTCGGCGGCGAGCAGCGCCGCGTCCTCCTCGGGTGTCACCTTGAGCGACTCCTGGGCGTAGGCCCGCGGACCCTGCGCACGGTCGTCGCGGAAGCGTTCACGCAGCTCGGCGAACGTCGTGGCCATCCCGGGTACCGCCGCCTTGAGCGTGCTGGCGTTGATCAGGGCCGCGGCCGCAGCTGGGCCGCCGGCGTCGTTGTGCAGGAGCACATAGGCGAGGTCGTAGTAGTCCTTGTCGGCACCACGGGTCCGTGCCGCTGCCGCCTTGGACAGCAGGTAGCCGGCAAGCCCGGCGTAGCGGACCTGCACATCGCCGTCGGGGCCGTGCAGGGTCATCTCGCGATGGTCGTGTTCGACGTTGCCGGTGCCACGCAGGTTGACGGCCCGAAGCGTCGAGCAGCCCTTCGGTGTGACGATCGCCTCGGCGGGCTGATCATCGAGATCGCAGAGAAACTCGATCTTCACGACGCGGCCCTCGACCACTCCGCTCCAGCGCCAGCCGTCAGCGTCTGGCGCGAAGTCCATCATCTTCAAGGCGCGCTCGATCGGTGATAGGTCGCGGTCCGCGGTCAGATGTGTCACGAGCAGGACGTCGACGTCGGTTGTACCGAGATGCGCAGGCGCGGTTGACGCGGCGCTCGTCAATGTCGGCGGGATAAGGCCACCGAGGACGATCAGCAGCCTGCTGGTCGGCGCGCTGCCAGCCAGCAGTCGGATGAGCGCAAGCTCGGCGACAGCCCGCGCTTCTGCAGAGCGTTCATCATCGATCATGGTCGTCCATCATGACGTCGCGGAGATGCTCGGCGGCATCGCGGCCACGGCCGCCGATCCGCTGGAGGTCGGCGTACACCCACGGCCATGCGACCAGTGGCCCTGCCGGGGACGGTGTCGTGCTGAGCAGGGCCGCTTGCGGTGTCCGCCACAGCTCGATGCGTCCGGCCTCCTCGGTTGACGTGACGCCGGCCTGTTGGAGAGCCGGCTCGGTGTCGCGCCGTGCGTAGCTCTCGCTGATGCGCAGGTGGAGGATGGGCAGCTGGGTGACGAAGGGCGCCAGATGCTCTGCCGCCGCCCAGCCTGTCCATCCGAACGTGAGCGGCGGCAGCGCATCTCCGAGACGCCGCTGCAGCGCGCGGAGGTCGCGCGTGGTGCTGTGGGCGAACCAGCGCTCGACTGGCCGGTTGTTGATGTGGTCGCTCCAGGAGTCGAGCAGCGCAACAGGCTGCTCGAGCGTGCGGTAAGCACTCCGACCTCGGTTGGCGCCGCGCTTGACCGTCCAGCCCTCGCCATCGAAGCCTTGGAGGATGGCGCTCGCGCGCGCGGGCGAGCAGCGTGCATGATCGGCGATCCACTTGACGCTGATCTGCTCCGGGCGAGAGACCAGCATCGCCGCGCCGGCGAGCGCGCTCGTGTCACTCCATCGCACACCGCGCGGAGTCGGGTCGGCGGGAGCTGAGCCTCGGTCGATCCGGACGAGCAGACCGGCCTCGCGCACGTTGGCCGCACCGGTCTCGTCGATCCAGTTGACCTGTCGGTCTTTCAGCAGCTCGCGTGCGCCCGACGAGAAGACCGGAGCGACGGCGAGCGTGAGATCGGGGAAACGATCAAGCGCCTCACGGACTTCGGCCGGCCACCCGGCACGCAGCCACGCCGCCCGGAAGCGAGGACGGCCGGCGACATCGAGCACGGCCAACCGCCAAGTCCCGTCGCGGTTCTCGCGCAGTTCTACGTTGGTATCGAGGACCGACGAGACGGCACGCTTGATCCGTGTTTTCTCGTCCATAATTATAATCTACCACAGGAGTAAATTATTGGCAGCTACGAGAATAAGGCCGGATTTCAGCTCAGGTGATTCAGCCCACACCACCCGGCCGCGCCGCCGGGCGTGCGCTCACCCGCAGCGCCTCGTCGATCCCGAAGAAGGTCGACAGGCACACGTAGCTCACCGCGGGCAGCGTGTCGGGAAGCTCGTGCAGTCGCCGCTCCAGCGCGTGGCGGCGGATGAGCTCCCAGATGCCGCCGGCCAGGCACACCGATACCCCCTCCGGATCAGGCGGAGGCTCGTCGAGTGCCGCGAACGCCGGACCCAAGAACGTGCAGAACAGCTCCATCGCGCGCACGCGCCGCTCCGCGACCAGCGGCCCGAGGCTCGGCAGCTCGACCAAGGACAGCGAGACCATCTCGGGTGCCTCGGCCATGGTGGACAACATGGCCGCCAGCGCCTGGTGCAGCGCCTCGGCCGCATCGCCCTCCACGCTCATGAAGCTGTCGGCCACACGGGCGAACAGCTGTCGCGTCGAGACCGCCACGGTCTCCAGCAGCCAGTCGACCTCGGTGGGCCACTGCTGCGACACGGTTGCCAGCGGCACACCGGCTCGCTCGGCGACCTCGGCCAAGCGCGTGGCGCCAAAGCCGCGCTCGTAGACGACGGCCGCAAAAACCGCCATCAGCTCCTCGCACTCGTCGTGCGCAACGAAGCTTGAGTCTCGTGAACCGAACTGGCTCATGAGGGTGAACATACGCTCGATCTGCCCTGGAAATCCAGTCCAGGGCCGAGGAACATTCACGGCTCTCGACCAGCATATGGGAGACGTCAACGTCTCCCGCTCAGGAGGGCGTCAGCGCGAGGGCGACGTGGCGGCCAGCGCCGCGACGCGGCGGGCCTCGTCGGCGCCGAAGAACGGCGTCAGGCACTGCAGGCTCAGCGTCGGCAGCTGGCCCGGAAGCTCGGCGACGTGGTGCTCTTCGGCAAAGCGCCGCAGCGTCGCCAGGATCCCGTCGAGCACCAGCTCCAGCGCCGCCAGCGGCTGCGGCGCGCGCTGCTCGGCGACCGGCACCTGGCCGGCGATCAGCTGGAAGAACAGCGCGATGTAGCGCGCGCGCAGCACGGAGGTGGCGCGTGACAGCTCGGGATCGTCGGAGACCGCGAGCGCCGCCACCGCGGGCGTGCGCGCGATGTGCCACAACGCCGCCTCGAGCGCGCGGTGGGCAGCCAGCGGCGGATCGCCCGCGGAGGACAGGAACGCGCCCGCGGCGATGATGACCAGCTGGCCGGCCCAGGCGTCCAGGGCCTTGGTGGCAATGTCGAGCTCGTCGTCGAAGAGCGCGTTGGCGACGTCGAGCTCGATGCCCGCCTCCTGGGCGACGTCGGCCAGCCGCGTCGCCCGCAGCCCGTCGCGCGCCACAGCCTCGGCGAAGGCGTCGATGAGGCGATGGCGGTCGTCCTGCTCGGCGGCGGTGGGGGCGCCGCCGCCGTACACCGCGGCGTTTGCGGCGCGCACCGCGCGCTCCAGTCCGAGCGTCGGCGTCAGGATCATCTCGATCACCGCCGCGGTCAGGTCCGGAAGCTGCGCGGTCCGGCCCTCGAGCACCCAGCTGGCCACCAGCTCGGCCAGGCCGCCGACCATGGCCGCCGGCAGCAGCTTCGGAAGATCAGGACCGCTGAGCGCCGGCGCGATCAGATGCTCGAAGCCGCGCAGCGCCTCGTCGATCGCGGGCGCGCCGATCCGCCCCGCCGAGGGCGCGTCGACGAGCAGCAGCCGCGCCCGTCCCGGCTCGGATGCCAGGTAGCGCAGGCACGCGGCGACGGTCGCGCCGACCTGCGTCGCGCGGTCATCCTGCGGCGATGCCGCGCGCCACGCGGCGAGGTAGAGCTGGGAGAAGGACTCCTCGAAGGCCGCGGCCCACGCCTCATCCTTGGAGGCGAAGGTGTCGTAGAACGCCTGCGGCGACAGGCCGGCGGCGGCGATCAGGTCCTTGACCGACGTCGCCTCGAAGCCGGTCTCGGCCGAGACCTGCAGGACCGCTTCGAGGATCCGCGTGCGCTGATAGCGGCGCACGAACCCCGGCGGCAGGCTGTGGCGCCCGCGGGGGAGCGTGCGCTCGAGCGGCGCGGCGGGCGCCTCCAGCGACGGGTCACGGGCCGGCAACGCCCGCGGCTTCCCGGTCTCGTACATCGCGCCCCACGCCGCAAGCTCCTGGGCGGCGCCGCGCAGCGGGCGCAGCTTGCCCGCGCGGAGATGACCATCAAGAACCTGCAGCGTGCCGCCGGCCAGGACGGTCAGCGCCGCCTCGGAGAGCACCGGCACGCCCTCGACCGTCGCCGCGCGGCGCAGCAGGTCGTGCAGCCCGCTGCTCAGCGACCGGCGCCGCGCGATGCCCTGCGGGCCGACCGCGACGATGTCGACGACGGCGAGGCGCGCGGCGGCCGGCTCGGCGACGACCACGTCGACGACGGCGGTGAGCACGGCGGCGAGCGCTGCGCGCAGATCGCCCTCGGCGACGGGCCGCGTGCGCAGCGGGACGCAGGCGTCTTGGATGACCGCGTCGCACGCGTCGAGGACGAGCTGCTGCTTGCCGGCGAAGAGCTCGTAGAAGTCCTTGGTCGAGACCCCCGCCTGCGAGGCGAGCTCCTGCACCGTGGTCGCCCCGTAGCCCTGCTCGCCCAGGAGCGCGATGACGGCCTCGTGGAGGCGCCGACGGTGGTGGCCCGCGATCTCCTGCGCGTCCAGCGCGCTGCGACCGCGGGGCAGCCGGCGAGACGGGCTTGGGCGGGCGGTCGCCATACGCGCGTGAGGATACTCGGCGAGGTGGCGGCGCGATACCCCATTCATGAAGAACTTCCGCCCTAGAGAAAAATATGCGGTCGTAAAAACTGGACACGCGGGTTACTATCGGCGCCCATGTCGAAAAACAGCGACGGTGCCTCAACAGAAGGGGTTGCGGTCGAGGCCTTGCCGGCGGAGGCACAGGCGTTTCACCGCCGCGCCCGGATCGTCGACGCGACGGTGCGCGAGATCGCCGAACGTGGCTACGCGGGGACGGCGGAGGAGGCGATCGCCGAGCGGGCCGGCGTCAGCACGCGCGTGTTCTTCGAGATGTTCGCCGACAAGGAGGAGGCGCTGATCTGGGCCTACGACGCCGCCGCGGCCTACGCGATCCCCCAGATCCTGCGGGCGCTGCACGCCGAGCGCAGCTGGGCACGCGGGGCGGCCGCGGCGCTCAGCACCTACCTGGCGATCCTCGATTGCGACCGCGCCTGGGCGCTTGCTTGCCTGCGCGACGTGCCGGCTGCCGGCGAGCGCGTGCGCGCGGCTCGCGATGCCCTGCGCGCCCCCGTTCTCGATGCGCTGCAAGGGCCGACCCCATTGCCGGGGGCCGGGGGTGTCGGCGTCGAGACGATGCTGACGGCGATCGACGGGATCGCCGTCGACGGGATCCGCTACGACCCCGAGCAGCCGCTGCTGGCGCGCCAGAAGGAGCTGGCGGCCTTCGCGCTCGCGCCGTTCGCGGGGCGCTCGAACGATGGCGACCAGGCCCCGGCCCCGACCGTGCGCCGCTCGACAGAGACCGAGGAGATCGAGGGGCTGCTGGACCGCGGCGAGGCGGGCGAGGCGGCGCTGGAGCTCGTGGTGCGCGAGGCCGCCTCGCTGCGCGACGGGCCGAGCCTGTGGCGCGTGATCGCCGCCGTGCAGCGGCGCCGGGGCGGGGGTGAGCACGTCGGCGCCCGGGCCGAGGAGCTGGCGCTGGACGCGCTGGGGGAGGCGTGGTTCTTCGGGCTGGAGCTTGGCGATGACGACGAGCATCGAGGCGTCCTCTGTGGCATTCAAAAAAAAGAAAGAGGTCGTTAAATCTTGACTCCGGACATCGCAGCGTTTACGTTGCCGAGCGCACCGATCGAATCCGTCCGGTTCGAGGGAGCGGTGCGGAGGGAGGCGAGCGCCGGATGGCGCCCGCCGTCGGGTCAAGACGGTCGATGGAGGAGCAGACGACGTGCACACCGTGCCGGTGGGGAGGACCAGCAGCGCTCTCGGCGACCCGCCGCAGGGCGGGCGTCAGCGCAGCCGTCTCACGCATGGGCCCGCCACCCAGCGGGCCCGCTTGATCGCCGCGATGGGCGAGCTGGTCGCCGAGCTGGGCGGGACGACTATCGGCGTCCACCACGTCTGCCAGCGCGCTGGCATCTCGCGCCGCACCTTCTACGACCTCTACGAGGATCGCGACGGCTGCCTCGTCGAGACGCTCGAGGCGGCCTACGGCCAGCTGCTGGCCCACATCGCCGAGGCGGTGGCCGCCGCCGGAGGGGAGTGGGAGGACCGGACCGTCGCTGCGACCCAGGCGTTGTTGGTGGCCTTGGAGGCCGACCGCGTCCTCGCGCACCTCTGCCTGATGCCGGCAGCCGGCGGCCAGCGCGACGCGCTGGCGCTGCGCCGCACGGCCATCAGCCAGATCGTGGCGATGTTGACTGGCGCGCCGGTGCCGGCGCTGCCGTACGAGCCGGTGCTTGCCGGGGCGCTGGGCGGCGTCTGGGAGCTGGCGCTGCGCAGCCTGACCGACGAGCCCGGGGCCTCGATCGAGCGCCTGACCGGCGCGGCGATCTACCTGATGCTGGCGCCCTTCGCCGGCCGCCGCCAGGCCGCGTCACGGGCGGCGGGGCGCGGCAGCACCGTTGCCTATGTCACGCGCTGGCGGCCGACGGTCGCGGGCGCCGCCGACGACCGCGGCCTGCTGGTCACCGAGCTGACGGCTGACACCTTGCGCTACCTCGCCAGGAACCCTGGCGCCGCCAACGTCGAGATCTCCCGCGCGCTCGACGTGCGCCACGAGAGCCAGATGAGCCGGCACCTCGTGCGCCTTGAGCGCGCCGGGATGGTGGAGCGCCGCAAGGAGGGCCGCACGAACGCGTGGCGGCTGACGGCGCGGGGCGAGGAGGCGGCGCGGTCGCTGCGCGACGCGCGTCCGCCTGACCCGCCGCTGACGGCTGCGCCTTGGGCCAACGCGAACGGGGCGAGCGCGTGAGTCGCGCGCCGCAGCCCCGGCTCGTCACCGCCCAGCCGGCCGAACCCGTCTTGCAACCGTCAATCCCGTCCGTCTCGCGACTGATCCCCCGCTTTCAAGGAGTGCATGTGCTCACCGTCTCCCGCATCGTCAACGCCGTGCGCCGGCTGCTGGTCGCGCTGGCCGGCGTGGTTGCGCATCCGTTTGGCGGGAGCAGTACGCCCGTAGTCCGCGACGACGCTCACGCACCAAACCGTGGCCGCCGAGGCCTCGTTGCCGCAGCGGTCACCATCATCGTCGGGCTGGGCCTCGCCGCGAGCCCCGCCCTCGCCGCCAGTCAGGTCTTCCTGACGGGGTTCGGGAGCTCTGGCTCTGGCGCCGGTCAGCTCTCCAACCCCCAGGACGTCGCGGTCGATGAGTCAACCGGTGACATCTATGTGGCCGATGCCGGCAACTTTCGCATTGACAAGTTCAGCGCAATTGGCAACTTCATCCTCGCCTTCGGCCGGGACGTGAATCAGACGACCGGCGGCGACATCTGCACCGCCGCCTCGGGCGACATTTGCCAGGCCGGAACCCCGGGCACCGGACATGGGGCGTTTCAGGCTCCTACGTACGTCGCCGTCGATAACTCGGGTGGCGCTTCGGCCGGCGACGTCTATGTCGGAGACATCGGCAACGACTCCACAGCCTCTGCAGACGTAAACGCCGACATCGTCTCCAAGTTCAGCCCCGATGGCGCTCACATCGCCGGTTCCGACATCGACGGCTCAGCAAGCAATATCGACAACTTCGGGATCTCCTCCTTTGGCACCACCCAAGTCGGCATCATGGGAATGACCATCGATCCCGATGGCAATCTCTGGGTCTACGCCAACGGCTCACTCTACGAGTTCACCCCCACCGGCCAGCTCGTGCAGCATTGGCACGACCTGATCGGGGGCAGCACCTTGCCTCGCGGCATCGTCGCCGACCGCAGCCACGTCTACGTCATCACCGGAGACCATCGCCTCAACCGCTACACCTTCAACGGCCTGCTCGAGGGCCTCATCACCCGTCGACCCGACGGAAGCCTAGATAGCCAGCGCGTCGCCCTTGATCCGGTCACCGGAGAGCTCTTTGTCAATCGCGGTGGTGTCCAGATCGAGCACTACAACGCCTCCTGTTCGCCAAACAGCGACAGCAATGCGGCATCCGCTCGCGCCGGGTGTGTGGCCAGCGACATCTTCGGCGCCGGCGTCCTCGCGAACGCCGCCGGCCTCGCTCTCGACGGCTCCACTTCGACCCTTTATGTCGCCGACTCCGCCGCCGACCAGGTCAAAGTCTTCGTTCCGCCGTCGCCCACCGCACCGCTGGTCACCGCCCAGTGGGCCTCGGACGCCGGTTCAACCAGCGCCACCCTCAAGGCCGCGATCAACCCGATGCAAAACGACGCCACCTGTCAGTTTCAGTACACCGATGATGCCACCTTCCAGTCTCAGGGCTACATCGGTGCCGCCACCCTGCTTTGCGACCCCGCCGACCTCGGCGCTCGTTTTGCCGACCAGCCCGCCAAGGTTGACCTCTCTGGGCTTGCTCCCGGCACCATCTACCACTACCGCTTCCTCGCCCACAACGTCGCCGGCGACGACACGGGGGCCGACCGTAGCTTCTCGACCGAGATCTCCGAGATTGGTCTCCCTGACAACCGCGCCTATGAGCAGGTATCGCCGGCTGACAAGGACCAAGGCACCATCATCGACAGCCAGGGCGCCGGGGGAAACCAGGGATACCAAGCGGCCGCAGACGGCAACCGCATGAACTTCGCCACGAAGAACGCCCTGCCCGGCTCGGCTTCAGACGGACGGCTCTTCGATTCTGCACGCGGGTCAGCGGCCTGGTTGACCACGAACCAGATTCCACCCCAATCCCAAGGTAACTTCTTCTGTATCCAACGGGTGGGCATTTACGGTGCTTCCACTGACCTCACTCGCAGCGTGTTGGCGGATGGTGGCGGCGCAACCGTCCCCTGTGGCAAGGACGATCCCGAACTCGTTCCCGGCGAGCCAGAAGGCGTCCAGAACCTTTTCCTCCGCAATAACGCCACTGGCAGCTACCAACTCGTCAGCCTCAATCCGGTCACCGGGCCTCCGGCCGATGCCTTCTTTCACGCTGCTGATCCCAGCTTCGGCCACATCGTCTTCGGCGAGGCGGCCCAGCTCACCCCGGACGCACCCTCCGGCGCGGACAACCTCTACGAGTGGACGGCCGGCTCCGTGAAGCTCCTCTCCGTCGGTCCTGGTGGCACGCCGCTCCCGAGTGGTGGGAGCATCGAACAAAGTGCTAACTCTCATCACGCCGTCTCTGACGACGGGTCCACGGTCTTCTTCCAAGGCGGCGACGGCAACCTCTACGCCCGTGTCAGCGGGACCACAACCGTCCAGCTCGACGCCGCCGAGGGCTCCGGGCCCGGCGGCGGCGGCATCTTCCTCGCCGGCTCCGCCGACGGGTCGAAGGTCTTCTTCTCAGACGATGCCTCAGCCGGCCTTACCAACGACACCCAGCCGGGCAGCGGCACCAACCTCTACGGCTACGACCTCTCCACTGGCGACCTCACCGACCTCACCCCGTCCGCCGACGCCGGCCTCCTCGGCCTCGCGGGCGCCGGCGACTCGGGTGTCAACGTCTACTTCGTTGCCACGGGAGATATCGCCTCCGGCGCCACCTCCGGTCAGCCCAACCTGTACTCCTGGCACAACGGCGCCCTTGCCTTCATCGGCACGCTCAGCCCCGACTACCCCAACACCTGCGTCTGGCAGCTGGCCGGCTGTGCCCGTCTTTCGGCCGACGGCAGCCACCTCGCCTTCAATTCCGATCAGAGCCTGACCGGCGTCGACACCGGAAGTAAGACCGAGGTCTACCTCTACGACCAGGCCGCGGCAAAGCTCGTTTGTGCCTCCTGCCCGCCCACCGGCACCCAGGTCAGCGCGATCGCGGCTATTCAGTTCGCTCCGGTGCACGGACTCGTCTCTGGTGTCACCTCCCAGCCCCGCAATCTCAGCGCCGACGGCTCCCGTCTCTTCTTCACCGCCGACGGACCGCTGGTAGCCCGTGACACAAATGGGCGCCAGGACGTCTACGAGTACTCCGGCGGCAAGCCTCATCTGATGTCAACGGGCACCGCCACGACCGGCGCCAGCTTCCTCGACGCCAGCGCCTCAGGCGATGACGTCTTCTTCTCCACCGAGCAGCAGCTCACCACCTCCGACATCGACGGAGCCCGCGACATCTACGACGCCCGGGTCGGCGGCGGCTTCCCGGATCGTCCAACCACCCCCTGTACCGGCGAGGGCTGTAAGCCGCCGGCTTCGAGGTCTCCTGCCGACCAGAACCCCGGCTCCTCGAGCGTCTCCGGCCCCGGTAACGCCACGCCTGCCAACCCGAAGCCGCTCGCGAAGCTCAAGGTGACGCGCAAGTCCGTCTCCGGCTCGTCGATCACCGTGACGGTCAGGGTGCCCGCGAAGGGCGTGATCGCGGTGTCCGGACCCCGCATCAAGCCGGCGCGCAAAGCGGCGGCCAAGGCAGGCGCCTACAAGGTCACGGCCGGGCTGAGCGCCCAGGGTCGGCGAACGCTCGAACGCAAGCACGTATTGAGGCTCAAGGTACGCGTCTCGTACGCACCGCCTTCAGGAAAAGCCTCCTCGACGACGGTCGCGCTGACGGTGAAGAGCGGAGACCATCGATGACCGGGCAGACCGCCGCAACAACCGCCGATCCGACTCGAAAGGCCACCGTGACACGACTCCGCAAGGTCAGGATGATCCTCGCCGCGCTCGCCGCCGCCACCAGTGCCCTGCTCGCGCTCGGCGTAGCCCCGGCGTTCGCGGCCCTGCAGTTCCCGAGCGCCGGCCAGATCGCGGGACCGTCGGCCGGTACCCCGTTCAGCCTCCTGAAGTCGGAGAGCGTCGCCGTCAACGACACCAACGGCCACATCCTGGTCGCCGACTCCGGGACCGGGCTCGTCTACGACTTCACATCAGCAGTGGACACCACGCCGACGACCTGGGACGGCACGAGCACTCCGGCCGGCTCGTTCGGCGGCGCGAGCGTCGCGGTTGCGGTCGACAACGCCAGTGGCGATGTCTATGTCGCCGATCAGGCCCATGCCGTCATCGACAAATTCGACTCGGCCGGCGTCCAGATCTCCAGTTTCGGCGACAGCTCGCCCGCTGCCGACGGCCAGCTCGCCGGGACAGTGACCCCCGCCGGTTCGTTCTCGCCGGCGAGCTCCGGCACGTTCGGCATCGCCGTCGACCAGGCGACCCACGATCTCTACGTGCTCGACGCCGGCCATCAGGTGATCGACGTCTTTGACTCGACGGGTGCCTACCAGTCGCAGATCAGCGACGCCGCTGCGGTCACAGCTGGTCTCTACGGCTGCGGCGGCGCTTACGCCGACGGCATCGCCGTCAGCTCGTCGACCGGCCACGTGTTCGTCTCGGATTCGTGCGCCGTGCAGGCGTTCGAGTTCGACTCATCCGGCAGCTTCGTCAAGGCCTGGGGCGGCTCGAACACGCCGGCTGGCTCGTTCGGCGGCTACGTCTCGCTCGGTATCGACGACACCAGCGGTGACATCTACATCAGCGACACCGGTGACGCGGTCACCAACGCCTTCAATGCCTCCGGCAGCTACCTCGGCCAGATCACCGCCACACCCGGAGGCTCGTTCGGGGCCGTCGCAGCCGATCCGGCGACCGGCGACGTCTATGTCTCGGACAACGCGACGGCTGCGGTCGGCGTGTTCGGGGCAGCCGTGATCGTGCCGGACGCCACCACCAACGCCGCCACGGCAGTCGGCCCGGCCTCCGCCACGCTCAACGGGACGCTCAATCCCGGCGGCGTGCCGCTGACCTCGTGCCGGTTCTCCTACGGGCCCGACACCTCCTATGGCGCAACCGTACCCTGCGATCAGTTACCGGCTTCACTCGGCTCTGGGACCTCCGATGTCACCGTCTCAGCCGATATCAGCGGGCTCGACCGAGGCAGCGTCACACACTTCCGCCTCGAGGCTGCCAACGCGTTCGGCACCAGCGTCGGCCAGGACCAGACGCTCGCGACGGTCTCGGCCGGCTTTGGCTTCAGCCGCTTCTCGTTCAAGGTCCTCGATCAGGACGGCAACCCCTACACCCAGGCCGGCGGCCATCCTTATGAGGTCGAAAACGACGTCGCCTTCAACCTTCGCGCTGACTCCAGCGGGGGGGTCACCCCCGACCAACTGGTCAAGGATCTCAGCGTTTCCCTCCCGCCGGGCCTCGTCGGCGATCCCACTGCCGTGCCACAGTGCCCGATCTCGACCCTTCAGTCCTTTGCCAACTCTTCTCAACCCGGCCAAGGGACCAGCTGCCCCCCCTCTTCTCAAATCGGCACGGCGACCCTCTTGGTCGACTACTACGCTCCGAACATCACCGCCGAACGAATCCCGATCTACAACCTGGTTCCCCAAGACGGCCTCCCGGCCCAGTTCGGCTTTACGTACTTCGGGTTTGTAGCCGTGATCGACAACGCCCTCCGCACCGGCTCCGACTACGGTCTCGACTCGACATCGGGCAACATCACCACCTTCCTTCCGATCAAGCGCATCCACCTCGACCTCTGGGGGGTTCCCGCTGACCCATCCCACACCGGCGACCGCAGCTGCCACGGCGTGCAGATCGGAGACGGCAGAGGGGGTGAGGGCGGTTGCGCCAGCTCAGTCCAGCCTCGCCCCTTCTTCACCAACCCGACCTCGTGCTCCGGACCGCAGACCGTCACGGGCCGCGCCGACTCCTGGCAGGACGCCGGCAACTTCGTCACCACAACCACCACGTTGCCGGCGACAACCGGCTGCGACAAGCTGCAGTTCAAGCCCTCGCTCACCCTCCAGCCCGACACGAGCGCAGCCGACTCGCCCACCGGCCCGAACGTCGACCTCAAAGTTCCCCAGCCGGGGCTCCAGGATCCGAATGGGCTTTCGTCCTCCAACCTGAAGAAGGCGGTCGTCACCCTGCCCGCCGGTCTCACCGTCAACCCCGCGGCGGCCGACGGCCTCGCCGCGTGCACCCCAGCCGAGATCGGCATCAACAACGCAAGCAAGCCGACCTGTCCCGACGCTTCCAAGGTCGGCACCGCCGAGGTCCACACGCCACTGCTGCCGAACAACCTCAAGGGCTCGCTCTATCTGGCCACGCCGCACGACAACCCGTTCGGCACGCTCCTCGCCGGTTACCTGGTCGTCAACGGCGACGGCGTGCTGCTCAAGCTCGCCGGGCGCTTTGACACCGACCCGAACACCGGCCAGATCACGGCCACCTTCGATCAGAACCCGCAGCAGCCCTTCGACGACCTCAAGCTCAGCTTCTTCAGCGGGCCCAGGGCGCCGCTTGCGACCCCGGGCGTCTGCGGCACCTACACGACCCATTCCGTCCTGACCCCGTGGTCGACGCCCTTCACGAGCGACGCGCTGCTGCAGGACAGCTTCGAGATCACCTCTGGTTGTGTCGACGGTTTCCGTCCGACGTTCAAGGCTGGCACGACGACCCCACAAGCTGGTGCGTTCTCGCCGTTCGTGTTGTCGTTCTCGCGTAGCGATACCGATGAGGAGATGTCGGGGCTGAAGGTGACGCTGCCGTCGGGCCTGCTGGCCAAGGTGGCGGGTGTGCCGTTGTGCTCGGATGCCGATGCGGCGGCGGGCGCCTGCCCAGAGGCCAGCCAGGTCGGATCGGTGTCCGCCGGCTCCGGGGTTGGCCCAAGCCCGCTGTTCTTGCCCGGCAAGGCGTATCTGACCGGTCCGTACAAGGGTGGGCCGTATGGGTTGGCGGTCGTGGTTCCGGCCAAGGCCGGTCCGTTTGACCTCGGCAATGTCGTGGTGCGTCAGAAGCTGGAGATCGATCCGATCGACGCGCATGTGACCGCGACCTCTGATCCGTTCCCGACGATCCTGCAGGGGATCCCGCTACGGGTCCGCAGGGTCGACGTGACGTTGGACCGGCCGAGCTTCACGTTGAACCCGACGAGTTGTGCGGCCAAGCAGATCCAGGCTCAGTTGGTGTCGACCAGCGGCACGTTGGCCGATCTCGCAGCGCCGTTCAGCGCTGGTGGTTGCGGTGATCTGGCCTATGCGCCGAAGTTGGCGATCGCCTTGACGGGCAAGGGTCAGACGACCGATGACAAGCATCCTGGGGTGCATGCGGTGTTGACCCAGCCCGTGGGGCAGGCCAATAACAAGAAGGTCACCGTCAGCCTCCCGTTGAGCTTGGCGTTGGATCCGGATAACGCGCAGTCGTTGTGTGAGTTCGCTGATGGCTCAAAGGTCGACCCGACGTGTCCGAAGGGCAGCGTCGTCGGTCACGCGACCGCCCGGACGCCGATCCTCGATCAGCCGTTGACGGGGCCGGTGTACTTCGTCAAGAACATCCGCAAGGACCCCAAGTCCGGGCGTGAGATCCGCACCCTGCCCAAGTTGGTGATCCCGCTGACCGGTCAGAACGGACTGCGGCTCACCGTGACCGGGATGTCGAACGTGGTCGACAACCAGCTGGTGACGACATTTGACAACCTGCCCGACGCGCCGGTCAGCGATTTCACGCTTGACATCGATGGTGGCAAGCACGGCATCCTGGTGGTCTCCGGTACGGACATCTGCAAGGCCAGCCAGATCGCGACCCGTGAGGCCGACGGCCAGAACGGCAAGCAAGCCAACGCCGATGTCTACCTGCAGACCACGGCCTGCCCGCTGAAGATCATCAGCAAGAAGGTCGGCAAGACCAGCGTCGCGATCAAGATCGGCGGCCTCGGCGCCGGCAAGGTCACCGTCACCGGTAAAGGGATCAAGAAGACGTCCAAGACCATCGCCAACTCGACCGTCGCGACGATCACCGCCAAGCGCACCAAGGGCAAGCCGGGCAAGGTGACGGTCTCCTTTGACCCGGCCGGGCCGGCGAAGGCCCACAAGACCAGCAAGTAGAAGCAGGGGTGGGCCTGTTCGGCGCGATCTGGTTGCGCCCAACAGGCCCACGGGGGCGTACCGGGCCGCGGCCGATGGCCGCGACCCGGGCGTCGGTTGCTCAGCCCTTGACGGCTGTGGCGTAGACGCCGAACAGGCGATCTAGCGCTTGGGCGGCGAGGCGGTCGACGGTGATCTCGGCCAAGAGATCGGGATCGATCGGCTCGTTGACCGGCAGGCCGTCCAGGCGGTCGTTGTTACAGCGCGCCAGATCGTAGCGACGGTGGCGCAGCTGCTCGACGAGGTCGTCGGTCAACGGCACCTCGAAGCTCTCGATGTCGGCGTCGACCTCGTCGGGGTCCCACCCGACCGCGGTGATGAGCGCGGTCGCGGCACAGAAGCGCATCGCCAGCACGTACTGCGCCTCGGGGCCATAGAGGAGGAAGTCCTCGAAGAGCTCGTGGCCGAGGTCCATCATCTTCTTCGTCTCACGCCGAAGGACATCGCCGGTCTCGCGATCGACGACGAGCATGCGGACGCGGGTACGCTGCGGGGTACTCATGGGAGTGACTGCTCCTTTTGGGTCATGCCCCCGGGCCGTTGCAAGCGGTCGCGGGGGTGCTGCTTTTGGATGAGAGACAAAGCCTAGCGGGCCCGGCGGCGGATCTTTTCGCGGGGCGCTCGAACTGCGCGTCTTGCGCCAAAGCATCCTTCTTGCCACACTTGGCAACAATGTTGAATTGGCAACAAGTTGTCGCTGGTCTACCGGCGCCGCTTGCGGCGGAGGTCGCTGGTCCGGCGCGGGTGCTAATTCGCGTGGGAGACCAGCGCGGAACGCGCTTTGACGTCCTCGAGGTCGCGGCCTTGACGGGCGACATCGTCGACGCAGTGCTTGATCGCGTCGCGGGCGGCACGCGCTTGCCGCAACTGGTGGTCTATGGCCGAAGCTCGCCGTCCGGTCGGGAGCGGTTGCGCGAGGCGGGTCTCTCGTACGCGGGCGCCGACGGCCGGATCCTGTTGCAGAGGCCACGACTCTACGTCGACCGCGATCGGCCTGACGAGCGCTCGGATCCGTCGTTGGGGTGGAGCGGAGCCACCGGCGTCGATCTTCCGCGGAACCCGTTCGCGGTCCGTGGCAGCCGCGTGGCCCGCTGGCTGTTGCTGCATCCGGAGCAGTCGTTTGCGATCAGCGAGCTGGCGGCGCACGTCGAGCTCAGCGTCGCGGCGGTCTCGCGTGCGGTTCAGGCGCTGGACGAGTTGGCGGTCGTGCAGACGGCGGCGACGGTGGGGGATGCGCGGGGGCGCGAGGTGCGTCTGAGCCGTGCGACGGGCTTGCTCGATGCGTGGCTGCCCGTGTGGCAGCGGCGGCGGGTCCGACGCACGGTGTGGGATGTCGGGACCAGCAGCGTGGAAAGCGCCATCAAGTTGATGGCATCGGCTGCCGCCGAGCAGGAGGTGGCGTGGGTGCTTGGCGGCTTGGCCGGGGCAGCCAAGGTGAACCGAGCGGTCGAGCCGGCCGATGCGCTGGTGTGGATCGACGCCGACGACCTGCCACGCTTGGCCAAGTCGCTGATGCCCGAGCGTTCCCGTGGCGGTCGCGGCGCAGTCCGCGTCGCCGCTGCTCCGGACCCGTGGACGCTGGGTCTGGCAAGGGAGCGCCGCAAGCTGCCGGTCGCCGACCCCGTCCAGCTCTGGCTCGACTGCTCCAGCGAGGGGGAGCGGGCGCTCGAGGCGGCTGATGCGGTGGCCAAGGAGATGGGCTGGTGAAGGTCATCACCCCCACGCGGGTGGGTCGTCAGAGCAACCCATACATCAACGAAGCATGAGGGCCCCGCCAAACCGACCGGCGGGGCCCCACACTCAACCCTTGAGCTAGCTCACCGGCACCACGCACGGCTCCGCATCCGACGGCGCAAACGTCCCATCTCCCGCGTAGGACGAGGAGATGATCCAGTCTCCGGTCTCCGCACGCTCCGGCGTGGTCTTGGCGCTCCAGTTCCCCGCCGCGTCGGTCGTCGCCTGGACCTCCACCGAGCGACCGGGCACCTCACCACCCTGCGTCGGCGGACCGAGGAACGTGACGTCGATCACCGAGCCGGCCGGGGCCTTGTCGAGGTGGCCGTTGACGGCCAGCGGCTGCAGGACCTGCCCGTCGTCCGGGCAGCTCTGTGTCAGCTTCGTCGGCTGACGCACGACCGCCACGCTGCACGGTCCCGCCTTCGACCCGTCGTGGGCGTTGTCACCCGGGTAGTCCGAGGACACCGTCCAGCCGCCGGTCTCGCCGGCCGCCGGGGTCACCGACGCCGACCATGCTCCCTGCGCATCGACCGTCGCCGCCACGATGACCACGCGCGACGGGGGGCCGTCCGGCACGGCCGGCGCCGCGAAGTTCACGAGGACCTTCGCACCCTCTGCCCCGCCCGTGAGCGTCCCGCTGACCGTCAGCGGCACGCCGACCTGGCCGCCCGCCGGGCAGGTCTGGGTCAGCGCGCTCGTCCCGTTCGGCACGTCGCCGACCGGCGCCTGGACCGCCGGGCCGCCGTCGGGCTCGATCGCGACCTGCAGGTCGCCGGGCACGACCGAGCCGTCGCCGAACGTCGCCGGGATCGTGGCCACGCCGTCACCGATGATGGCCTTGCCGACGACCTCGCCCTTGCGCAGCAGGCTGATCGTCTGACCGATCAGCTCCTTGGGCAGTGTCACGTTCACCTCGTAAGGCGGCGGGTCCGGCGTGGGCGTGACGACCTTGGCGTACACCGCCTTGAGCTGCGCGATGTCGAACTTGAACGGCGGGTGTCCGCCGCCCCACATCTGCATCGACGGATCGCCGTAGTAGTGCCACAGGTACAGCTCGTTGCGCGTGTTGCCGTCGGTGGCCGGCGGCGAGATGCCGACGAGCCGTAGCTTGCCGGTGATCAGCGCGTCACCCGTGCGCTGCGCGGTGGCCGGGCCCTCGGTCGGCAGCACGCTGGGCAGCAGGCCGTCGACGAACCCAAGCGCCATGATCGAGTTGTGCGTCGTCGGCGAGTCGCGGGTGTCGCCGAAGACGCCGACGCCGCCACCGTTGGGGTTGACGAGCGTCTCGCCTGAGAACGACGTCTCGTCGTAGTCATAGGCACCGCTCGAGCAGTTGATGCTCAACACCACCGGGAGGTTGGCGCCGTTGGTCAGCGCCTGCGCGTCGGCGGTGCCGAAGCCGGGCGTGCCCCAGCCGTCGGAGTAGCCGTGGTCGCGGTGGACGACCATGAACGGGCCGGCGTTCCAGCCGGTGGTGACGTCCGCGCCGGTCCCGTTCCAGCCGAACGTCGGCTTCAGCAGCGCGGCCGGCAGCGGGGTGCCGTCGTTGAACCGCTGCGGGTTGCCGGCGGGGTCCTCTCCGTACACGCGCTGGACCCCGACGCCGCGTCGGACCAGGCCGTTGCGCACGGTCTCGGCGAACTGCACGAACGTGCGGTTCTCCTGGCCGTCGTTGTCATCGTCCTGGAAGTCGGCGGCGACGACCGCCTTGTTGGTGAACGACGCGCCGGTCGGCGGGGTCGTCTCGTACCCGATGATCTTGCCGACGGCGACGCCGACGGCCGCCTGGTCGTTGCCGATGATGCGGCCGATGGCGACGTCGGGCAGCTCGTCGGCGTCGTCGCGCATCGCGTAGGGCAGGTCAGACGGGATGCCGTTGATCCCGGCGAACGTCGGCACGAGGTCGTCGTCGCCCAGGATGGTGATGTAGCTCGGGTGGATGCAGTGGCTCGCGGTCAGCTGGCCGCGGATGTAGGCCTGGACGGCCGCCGGCGTCGAGCCGATCTGGCCGGCTGCGTCACCGACGTCGACGACGAGCGTCCGCATGCCCTGCGCGCGCTTGTGGGTGGCGAACTGGTCGGCCGCCGCCTGGGTTGCGGTGTTGGTGATGACGAGCATCTCCTCGCCGCAGCGGCGGAACGGGTCGCGGATCTTGAGGAGGTCGATCAGCTTGCGGTTGAGGATCCCGTTGAGCCGCTCGCGGGCCGGGCGCTCCCACGGTGAGGCGAGCTCGTCGTTGAAGGCCTTGGTGCCGCCGTTGAACTTCACGTCGACCTCGACGGACTTGAAGAGCTTCAACTTCTTCGAGGCCGGGTCGTATTGACCGGTCGGGATCTGCAGGCCGCCGAGCGTCAGGTCGCGCGTCTTGCCGAGGATGTCGGCATCGGCGGGCTTGGCGGGGAAGGGCTTGTCCGAGGCGTAGGTCTTGCGGTTGATGGTGAACGGCGCGTCGGTGAACGGGGGCTTGCCGAAGTTCGGCTTGCTGCCGGGCGCCGGTGCGGCCGCGTCGACGGGGTCGGGCTGGGTTGGGAAGACGTCGACGCCGTCGAGCGTGGTGGAGACCGTCTTGTCGGTCTTGACCGAGACGGTCGCGCCGTCTGGGACCGCGAAGGAGCTGGCCACGACGGGGATGCCGGGCGCGCCGGTGTCGCCGAGGCCGGCCGACGTGTCGGGCAGCACGAGTTCGGTCCAGGACTTGCCGCCGGCGCTGCGGGGCGTGAATTGCACAGCGGGCAGTTCAACGCGGACGCGCATGCCGTTGATGTCGCTGGACAGGACGCTGGTCTTGGCGTCTGACAGCGTGCTCGGCTTCGTGCCACCGCCGCAACTCTTGGTGCGCTTGTCGGCCAGCAGCAGGCGGCTGGCGGTCAGCGAGACCGGGCCGAGCGCGGCGACGCGCAGGTTGGCTCGCGCGTTGCGCTTGCCCTTGCGGGGCTTGACAGACCGCAAGATGGTGCGGAAGCGGGAGAGCGCGGCGACCGAGGAGCAGGGCTTGCCCTTGGCGGCGAGGCGCGCGCGGCG
Organism: Baekduia sp.; assembly: GCF_035996765.1. Taxonomy (NCBI): domain Bacteria; kingdom Bacillati; phylum Actinomycetota; class Thermoleophilia; order Solirubrobacterales; family Baekduiaceae; genus Baekduia; species Baekduia sp. The sequence goes on along the minus strand of NZ_DASYJG010000023.1, from coordinate 82,208 downwards.
GGCGGCGTCGTGCAGCTTGCGCCGCTGCGTGCGCGAGACGGCCGTCTTGGGCAGCGTCGCGGTCTGGCGGTCAAGCGTGCGCAACGTTGACGAGACGCTCACCTTCTTTGCCGGTTTCGTCGCCCCCTGCGCAACCCCGGCCGAACCAGCCATCAGCAGGCATAGGCCTGCGAGCAATGCCATCCAACGCTTCATCTTTGACTCCTGATTTTGGACCTGTCTCCCTGGCGCGCGTGACTCTATGGGGTGCGGGGGACGGGAGCAGGGGCGTTCTAGACGGCGCGGCGAGCGGCGCGGGGCGACCGGAGGGCCGTCGGAGAACTTTTCTTCCGTGGGGTAGACATTCGTGTGTCCCTACCCGTAGTATCGGCGCCGTTAGGGAAACACCCATGTGTCACCGAACTTCTGTCCCCATTCCATCCTCTATCGCGTTGCCCGCCGGGTGACCCGATGCACCGTGAGGACCACTTCCGCCGTCACTGCCAATGGTCGGTCGCGGGCGATGATCGCCATGTCGGGAGCGCACGTCGGCCACGGCGCTGCCTGCTCGGCGAAGTGCGGGACCTGCCGGGCAGGGTCGTCTGGATGCACCATGGCCGCGGAGCGTGGTGCAGTCGCTGGGCGCGCCGGCGTCCTGCTCGGCAAGCGGTCGCGGGGCGCCGGCCGCCGCGTAGGTGAGTCAGCGAAAGGGAGCACATGCGGCTGAGGAGGTCATGGAAGGTGGCGGTGCTCGCCGTGCTCGCGGTGAGCATGGGCGGGCCGGCGAGCGCCTTGGCGCAGGACGATGAGCTGCCGACCACGGCGGTGACGGCGAGGATGGCGGTGACGCCGACCAAGGCGGGCACGGCGGCGCATCCCCAGGGCGTCGTCGTGCGCGGCTCGGTTCAGGTCGTGACCGAGCCGGGTTTTGACCCGCCGATCATCACCGGTGAGGACATCCTCTTCGGGGAGGGCTTCTCCTACAACGGCGATCGCTATCCGCGCTGCACCAAGGTGGTCCTCGACTTCCAGGGCCCGGCCGGCTGTCCGCAGGGGTCGATCATGGGCAGCGCGTACGGGACTGGACGCGCCGACACGATCCTGGCCAACATGAAGGTGGTGCTCTTCAACGCCGGCGCTGCGCGGCTGCTGGCCTACACGACGGTCGACCATCCGGCGCGGGTCCGGCGCACGATCGTCGTCGGCACCGAGAACCTGATCGGCGCCTGGCGCCGGCAGAGCAGCTTCATGGTGCCCAGGGATCTCCAGGTCGTCGCCGGCCTGCCGATCCAGCTCAACAACCTGTACTTCTCGCTCGGCGGCAGGCCGTGGGCCGAGGACTACATCACGACGACGTCCTGTCCCGACGGCGGCTGGCGGTATCAGGCGAGCTTGCACTATCTCTATGACCGGCTCGGTGAGACCAGTGATGATGCGGTGATGGGGGCGGTGGGCTGCACGTCGTAGGCGGACGCGGCTTTGTCGACACAGCTCAGCTGGGGTCAAGCAGCAACCGATACGCCTGCCTGGCACGTCGTACTGTCGCCGGTCCCAGGCTCGCAGGCTCGGAGAACGCAAGCCGAGTCTCGGCGCGTCGCATCCACTTGCGTTCGGTCGGGCGCAGCTCGGGCGCGATGGCACGTGGGTCGTCGATCAGTGACAGAAGCCGAAGAAGGTCCTCCCGCTGAGACTCGGGGTCGCGGTGGACCACAAGCGAACGCGCCTTGATGAGGATCGCGCCCAGCAGGGTGGGCCTGCGCAGGTCGAAGCTCTCTCCGTCTACCAATACCCGCACGCTCTCGGAGCGGACGAGCGCTTGGTGTCCACCGGGGACGGCGATCGCCTTGATGCCGTTGGTGAGTTGCGGTGGTGGCTTGATCCCATCGGGTGCGAGTACGTCGATGACCACCCCCTCGCGCGTGTAACGCTGCGCGTATCCATCGAGGTCGGGCGCTTCGAGCGCGAATCCTTCGTCCCGGAGAAGGCGATCGATCTGCGTCAGGGTGCCTTGGGGTCGGGCTTGGCCGAGCAGGTCGATGTCGTGGGTGACGCGCACGTCGGTGAAGCCGTGTTCCAAGGCATGGATTTGGACCATCAACCCGCCGATGAGTGCCCAGTCCTCTGGGAGCTTTTCCGCGAGTGTGCCGACGACCTTCCACAGCGCGCGGGACTCGGCGTCGGCGATGGCGATCTCGATCACGGCTGGAGCGCCTTCCGTGCCTCGCGACGCGCCCGTGGGTCATCGCTCTCCAAGAGATCGAGGAGGATCGCGGCTCGTGGCGCTCGGTTGCGGGTGGTCGCCAGCTCGATGGCCGGCCAGAGCTCGTCGCCGATCCAGCGGATGTGAACAGCGCCCGCGCCCGGTTCGAGGGCGTGCCCGTCCACGATCGTCTGACGATGGTGAGCCGGCGCGTAGACCTCGACCTCACCGGTGTTTCCGATGAGGCCGACCTCGTCACCGGCCGAGGCACCGGTCAGCAAGACGTCTGATCGCGTCGAGACGCGCTCGACCTCCGAAGGGTGACCGTCGAACCGCTCGCTCCGAGCGCGGGCGCGGAGGCGTGACGCGTGATCGGCGAGGGGATGGTCTCTTGTCCAGGCTCTGGCGCGTGAGATGTAGCGGTCGCGACCGGCCAGTCGCGCTGCCTTTTCGGGCGCTCCGGACGCACGCAAGATCACGGCCCATGCCATCACGTCACTGAGCGGCCGTCCCGCGCCGGGAGGCTGTCGACCCATGCGGACGACCTCGGATGCGTCGAGCCACCATGCGCCGCCTCTCTTGACCGCCGGCAGGTGCCCAGAGGCGATGTGGTGGCGGATCGTGATCGGCGAGACGTTCAGTTGCTCAGCCGCTTCCTGCACGCTGTAGAGGGTCGATGCGTCCACGGACAAAATATTATCATCTACGATGATATTTTGTCCAGGCAGGGCGTCCGGGGTCGCGCGGCCGAGCGCGATGTGCTTCAAGATCGTGGCATGACGACAGACCTCAGAGGGGCGGTCTCCGCAGAATCTCGTCTCTCGCGAGCCCCGTTCTGCCGATGGATGCGCGCCCGTCCGGCAGACATCATCGACGTCTTCGTCTACGTGGTCGTGCTCAACCTCGCCATCGAGTACGTCCCATCGGTCATCAGCGAAGGCTTCACCCTCTCGCTGCTGACCGCGGTCCTGCTCAAGGTTGCTCTTGAGGTGGTGATCCTCGCCAAGGGCCAGCTCCTCACCAGGCTCCGGGCCGCCACCTCCCAGGGCGGCAAGGTCGCGGCCGCGGTGTCGTTGTGGGCGGTCGCCGCTGGCAGCAAGCTCGTCGTGCTCGAGCTCGTTGACCTGGTCTTCGGTGATGCCGTGAGCCTCGGCGGCTTCTTCTCGGTGACGTTGCTCGTCCTGGTCCTGCTCGCATCGCGGAACGTCGTGCGGAGTGTGCTTGACCGTCCGGAGGTGTGTAGCACGGTGTAGCCCTCCTGCTACGCTTTGCGGCATGGACGTGATTTCGGTGCGGGAGCTGCGGAATGACACCGGTGGTGTGCTGCGGCGTGTCGAGGCTGGTGAGACGTTGATCGTGCAGAGCAATCGGCGGTCGGTGGCGCAGATTGCGCCGTTGCAGGAGCGGCCGACGTGGATGCCGGCAGCGAGGTTCTTTGCCAGGGTGCTGGCGCATCCGGCTGATTCGGGGTTGCGTGAGGAGCTTGCTGAGTTGCTGCCCGACACGATTGAGGATCTGTGAGCGGGAAGGCGATCGCTGACACCTCGCTGTTTATCGCGCGCGAGAGTGGTCGGCCACTGGGGGAGTACCCGGAGAAAAACGAGATCGCGGTGTCGGTCGTCACGATCGCCGAGCTAGAGATGGGTGTGCTGGCGGCCGGCGAGCCGCGGGAGCGGGCGGCGAGGTTGAAGACGCTGCGCGATGCGGAGCAGGTCGGCGCGCTGCCGGTGGATCAGGCAGTTGCGTCTGCGTTCGCGGCGCTAGTGGTCGAGATGCGTGTGGCGGGTCTCGGGAAGCTCGGTGTTCAGGACGCGTGGATCGCCGCGACGGCGATCGCGCACGATGCTGACCTACTGACCCAAGACGCCGACTTCGATGCGGTGCCGGGCCTGCGCGTCGTCAAGCTGTAGAGCCCACCCTCAGGGGCTGACCGGCTTGACCTTGCCGCCGGGCTCGACGACGACGAGGCGGCCGTCGGCGAGGCGGTAGAGGGTGCCGATGGCGTTGCCGCGGCCAGAGGTCGTGAGGCCGGGTTGTTGTTGAGGAACGGTTGTTGTCGTTGTTGCTGGGGTGGTCGAGGTGCGGGGTTCGATCTTGCCGGTGGTCTTGTTGACGGAGAGGCCGAAGCCGGCGACGAGGAAGGCGACGGCGAGGACGAGGCCGAGGTCGAAGAGGTTGACGAGGCCGTCGAGGGGGTCGCCGGAGTCGTCGGCGATGCGGCCGTGGCGGCCGAGGGTGGCGCGGTTCATGTGACGACCGGCTCGGCGGTGGGCTGGGCGGCGGCGGTCGTCTTTGCGTGCTCGGCGTCGTCGACGGCGCGCTCCATCGCGACGAGATCCTCGGTGGCCGCGCGGGTGCGGACGATCGTCAGCGCGAAGGCGACGGTGCCGACGAGCAGGCCGATGATGGTCGCGCCGAAGGCGGTGCGCAAGTTGGTGGCCAACGAGGCGACGTCGCCGCGGCCGAGCGCGGCGAGGCCGGGGGCGAGCGGGATCAGCGTGCCCATGAGGCCGAGCGCGGGGCCGCCGCGGACGAGCAGGCGGGTGCGGTTCAGTCGGCGCTGGATGGCGAGCTCGTAGTCGGCGAGCGCGTGCTCGATGGCGTTGGGGCGGCCGGTCGCGGCGGCGATGCCGAGGTCGCGGACGGTCTCGGCGGCGATGGCGCTCGGCGCACGCTCGGAGACGTGGCGGGCGACGCCGGGCTCGATGAGCGCCTGGGCGCTGATCAACCGGAGCGTGCCGGGGGTGGTGCGGTGGCGGCGCAGCGACTCGATCGCGAAGCGCCCGAGCTCGCCGGCGCAGAGCGCGAGCAGGAGGATCGAGGCGATGAGGACCGGCACCTGGAGCGCTTGGCTCATCCGGGCGAGGGCGTCGCCGAGGTCGATGGAGGCGGTGGTCATGGGAGCAGTCCCTTGCGTCCGTGATGGGTTTCGAGAGCGGCGCCGCCGAGCGCGGCGAGGAGTAGGAGCGTGGTGAGGGCGAGCGCGGTGGTGGCCGATGTGGCGTCGGTCGGCTTCGGTGCCCGTAGGCCGGGCGCGACGGCGGCGTGCGTCCCGGTGCCCGAGGCTCCGGCTGGCGCGGCGCTGGCGAGGAGGCGGCCGGTGACGGGTTCGCCGGCGTCTGCGTCGCGCGCGTCGCGCGCGCGGTGTGGCTTGGCCTTCAAGTCGTGACTCGTGCGCCCGCCGGTCTTCTTGATGTCCTTGGTCTGCGACCCGATCGGCGTGATGCCGGAGGCTGCGACGCCGTTGGACTGCGCCGTGCCGGTTGCCGTGGCCTTGGCCCCGCTGCGCCGGCGCGTCTTGGTCGCCGTTGAGGACGACGAGATCTGGCGTACGCCGCCGCTCGCGTTGCCGGTGCTGTCGGGCTGCGGGCGGCTGTAGAGCGCCGCGCCCTTGCCGCCCTTGCCCGTCGTTCGCGCGATCGACGGCACCGGCAACGGGTAGCCGGCCAGCGCGGGCGCGGCGTAGGCCGTCATCCAGAGGTCGTTGAGGCTGTGGCCCTTCATGTACATGATGGATCCGTCGGGCTGCTGCAGCGAGGCGAGGTAGTCCAGCGGGGTGCCGCCCGCGCGCCGCCAGGTCGTCGGGTCGATCGCCGACGCCCACATCGCCTGCAGCGCCCAGGCGGTCGATGCGCTGTTGGACTCCGGGTCGATCGGCGTCTGGGCGAAGCCGCCGTCGTCGCGCTGGGTCGAGCGCAGGTAAGACCAGCCGCGCTGCTGGGCCGCGGTTCGCTTCGGCGTCTGCGGAGCGATTCGCAGCGCTTGGATGACCGCGGCGGTCATGTCGGAGGACTCCTCGCGGCCTGGCGCCCAGGACCAGCCGCCGTCGTCGCTCTGCGCGCCGACCAGCCACGCCGCTGCACGGGAGATGATGTCCGCCTTGGCGGGCTCGTCGGTGGCGCTGAGCGGGAGCATGGCGAAGGCGGTGTCGTTGATGCCGCCGGTGGTCCCGCCGGCGGCGTGGGTGAAGGACCCGTCGGGCAGCCGGCGCGCGAGGATCGCCGCGACGAGGTCGCGGCCGCCGAAGTCCCGCGGCGAGGTGCCCGAGGCGACCGCGACGAGCATCGCGCGCTCGAAGTCGGTGGTGTCGGAGAGCGCGGCGGCATGGGCGGTGACGTAGGTGTAGGCGTCGGTCCCGCCGACGACGCGCTGGTCCTTGGGGTTGATGCCGGCCGCCGCGAGCGCCATGACGACCCAGGCGCTGAACAGCGGGTCCGACGGCTGGCCGGCCGCACCGCCGAAGCCGCCGTCGGCGTTCTGGGCGCCGCGCATGTAGGTGACGGTCTTGTCGAGCTGGCCCTGGTTGGCGGTCCAGGGTGGCGTCGCGGCGGCGGTTGCGGGGGACAGGGCGCAGGCAGCCAGCGCGCCGAGGGCTATCCGCTTTGTTACTCGCGCGGGAGACGCCCTTCTCACCCGCCACCTCTGGGCCTGGTGTAGATCAGCCGGCCGTCGCCGAGGCGGTAGACGGTCCCGACCGCCTTGCCCTTGCCGCGAACGGGTGCGGACTGCGCCGGCGTTGGCACCGCGCGCGTGCGCTGCTGGGACTGCTGCTGGGCACGGGGCGTCAGCTTCGCGTTGTCGCGGTCGATCGTCGAGGCGAGCCCGGCAATGAGGAACGCGACCGCTAGGACGATCCCCAGGTCGAACAGGTTGACGAGGCCGTCGAGCGGGTCGCCGGTCTCGCCGCCGAGCTGCCGTCGCACGCGCGCGCGGTGGCGCCTCATCGGGTGACCGCCGCGCCGGTGTCTTCCAGCAACGCGCGGGCGTCGGCTTCGGCGCGCAGGGTCGCAGCCGCGGCGGCCGTCGCGCGCAGCCGCTCGGTCGCGCGCTCCATCGAGGCGAGGTCCTCGCTCCAGCGCCGCGTGCGGGCGAGCGTCAGGCCGAACGCGACGGTGCCCGAGAGCAGGCCGACGGTCGTCGCCGCGAACGCGATCCGCAGATCGTTGGCCAGCAGGTGGACATCGCCGCGGCCGAGCGCGCGCAGGCCGGGGGCGAGTGGGATCAGCGTGCCCATGAGGCCGATCGCGGGGCCGGCGCGGACGATCATCCGCGTGCGGTCCAGCCGCCGCTCGACGCTGTGCTCGAAGTCGTCGAGCGCGTACTCGACGCCGTCGAGGTCGGTGGCGGCGACGGCTGCGCCGAGGCGCTCGAGCGTCGTGGCCGCGGGGGCGCTGGGCGCGCCGGTGGCGAGGTGGGTCGCGGCGAGCGGGTCCTCGAGCACGGTCTGGGTGAGGACGCTTAGCGGTCCTGTGGCCCGGCGGCGGCGCGCGAGCTCGCCAACCCAGCGGCCGAGCTCGATGCCGGTGAGCACGAGGACGGCAGCCGCGGCGATCAGGACGGGGACGGCGAGGACGGAGGTCAGGCGCGAGAGCGCGTCGCCGAGGTCGGCGTCGAGGGAGGCGAGGATGGTCACAGCGCGAGCTCCGGGCGGCGGCGGTCGAGGCGGATGCCGCCGAGAACTCCGGCGGCGATCGCGAGCGCGAGGGCGATGGCCCACCACGGCGTGGTGCGGCCTCCGCTCTGCGCGCCCGATGCGCCCGGAGCGGCGACGGAACTCCCGCGCGCGCCCTCGGTCGGGCTCTGGCGGCCGATCAGCGTGCCGCTGACCTCGCGCGGCGCGGTGCGACCGGTCCTGGTGCGCGTGCCGCCGGTGCGGCCGGTGGGCAACGGGACGCCGGCGCCGGTGACCGCTGCCGGTGTGCTGACGGCGCTGGTCGCGGTGTCGCCGCCACTGCCCGCGCGGCGGGGCGCGCCCGGCGTGCCGACCGTGCCGCCAGCGCCCGTCCCGCTGCCGGCGCCGGTCGCGCCGCTGCCGTCACCCCGCGTGCCGGTCCCGTGGCGGCGGGCTTGCACGCGCTTGACGCCCGCGCGCGCGGAAGACATTGGTGATGTTGCCGGCGCTTGGATGGCCGGGGCTGGCGTTGTGGCGTTCGGCGCAGGCGCGGCCGGCGTGCTCGTCTTCGGCGTCACCGTCTCGGTCGGCAGCAGCGGGCCGCTGGGCAATCCCGCCGGCGGGCTCTGGTTCGGCAGCACGCCGGTGTCGCCGCCGCCCGCGATCGGGCCGAAGAGCAGGCCGGTACCCCCGAACGCGAGCATCGCCATGGCGGTCGTCTGCGTGGGCTCGTCGGCGGCGACGCCGGGCGCGCGGCCGACGGTCCCGCCGGCGTCTTGGGCGCTGCGCAAGAACGACATCGGTGATTGACCGTTGCTGTTGTCGGCGTTGTTGGGGTTGACGCCTTGGGCGAGCAGCGACCGCGCGACGGCGGCGGTGGCCGGGACGTCGGAGGTCGTGCCGTCGCCGGTGCGGCTCCAGCCGCCGTCGGCGCCCTGGTGCAGTCCGATCCAGGAGGCGGCGCGCGAGGCGGCGATGTTGGTGTCCTGGCCCACCGAGGAGAACGCCTCGCACACGGTCGCGGTCGTCTCGACGTCGCCCGGTGCGCCTGGGATCGGCCCCCAGCTGCCGTCCCCGTTCTGATGGGTGATGAGCCAGTCGACGGCGGCTCCGGCGAAGGACCGGTCGAAGTTGTTCAGCGAGGCGAGGGCAACCACGGCGTAGGCGGTCGACAGCGCGTCGCCGCTGCCCGAGCCGGGCTGGGATTCGAAGGCGCCGCGATCGGGCGAGGTCCCGGGTAGCTGGGCTGCGAGCAGGTCGGCGACGACGTCATGTGTCCCCGTCCCACCCACCCCGTCCTGCTCGCCGCGGACCGCGGTGAAGCCGACTGCATGGGCGGTGAGGAGGTAGAGCGCGAGGTCGGCGGTGTCGGAGAGCTCGCCGCCGGCGGCGAACGTTCGAAGCAGGCCGAAGAGCGTGCGGCTGTTGGCGGACGTGGCCTGATCTTGGGCGTTGACGTTGGCGGCGGCGAGGCCGAGCGCGCCCCAGAGGTTGACGCGATGGCGTGCGGCGAGACCTCGGACGGGCAGGCCGCCGTCGCTGCTCTGCGCGCGGACCATCCACTTCTCGGCTTTGAGCAGTGCAGCACCGTCAGCGGCGCTTGGTGGTGAGGCAGGGGCTGGGCCCGCAGCAACCGCCGGCGCGGCGGCCAACGCGACCGCCGTCAGCGCACCGAGCACGGTCCTGCGGACGCCCGCGGCGGGCGCCAGGACCCGCGTGCCGATCGCACCCCTACGGACGCACGCCGAGACCATCGACCCCCGCCGTTCCGGAGACGATCCGCACCCGGACCGTGCCGGCGCGCGCTCGCGGCGCCGCGACGATCTCCCGGGTGGCCGCCGTCGCGCTGCCGCTGATCCGATAGACCGCGCGCTTGCTGCCTACGCGCACCTCGATGTCAGCCGTCTTGCGAACCCCGCGGATGAGGATGGTCGGGCGGCCGGCGGCGAGCCGTGCGGTCAGCGTCGCACCGGTGCGACCGCGATGGACGGCGCCGAGCCACGCGCCGCCGTCGCGTACGCGTGACCAGGCGCCGCTGCGGCGCACGGCGCGTGCGCCCGCGTCGAGCGGAACGAGGACGTCGCCGATGGTCTGACTGACGTCGCGTCCCAACTTGTCCGTGAAGGTCACGCGCACCGTCCAGGTCTGACCGGCGCCGAGCTCGAGCTGCGCGGTCGTGCCCTTCGTCCCGGTCGCCAGTGTGGTGAAGGACCCTGAGCGCTTGCGCGCGAGGCGGGCGGAGAACCTCCAGCGGCGCACGCCGACGCCGGCCTGCAGCACCCGCCAGCGGACCCCTACGCGACCCGTCCTCTGCCCGGCCGTCGTGAAGCGCGGCAGCTCGATGATCGGCGCGCCGACGAGCTGGGCCGGGGCCTTGCCACCGCCCGGCTTGCTCGGCGTGGCGCCCGCGCCGCCGCTGCCCGGGTCGATCGGGTCGGGCGGCAGCGGTGGAGCCTCACGCACGGCGGTGTCGGCGGGGGCGGCGCCGCAGTTCCCGCCGGGCGCGCTGACCACGCAGACGTCAAGACGGTCGGAGCGGATCGCGCCGCCGGCGCCGGCGTCGGCCTTGATCCGATGCCAGCCGAGCGTGCCGAAGATGACGTCAGCCGTGCCGTCGACCGCCGTGGTCGTGGCACCGGGCGCAGTGGGCTGGACGGTCTCGACGCCGTTGGCCGCCGTCGTCACCGGCGCGACGGTCACGCCGCCGACGCCGGTGAAGGCCGGGCTCTTCTCGCCGTATGCGCGGGTGACGCTGACGGTCAGCGGCTGGCCCGTGACGACCGTCGCGGTCGGGCTCGGTGCGGCGGCGGAGTCGCCGGCCACGGCGAGCTTGAGGAAGCCGCGGTTGTGAAACGCGTCGTAGGCCCAGAGCACGTGATCGCCGTCGTCGACCTGTGCCTGGCAGCCGCCGACGTCGGCGAAGACGTCGTCGACGAGCATGCCCCAGAAGGTGTAGGTGTCGACGTCCTCGGCATCAGGACCGAAGCGCGTGACGTAGTAATCGTCGAAGCCCGGGAACCACCTGGCATCGAAGTCCATGCCCTCGGTCCGCAGGCCCTCGACCGAAGCGCCGGTCGCCGTCGCCCCCGGCGTCGGATGCTGGCCGTTGTTGGTGCCGTCGCAGCGGTGCTGCCGGCTGTCGGAGGTGGCACGCACCGGGTTGCCCGACGAGCGCACCGGGCCCTCGAAGAGCGTCTGGGCGGCGCCTTCGACGCGAACGTCGACCACCGCGGCGCGCGCGCCGCCACCGGCAAGCATGCCCGTCGTCACCATCATCATCAACAACAACGCCGTGCGCTTCATCGAGCGGTCTTCTTCCTTAAGTCGAGCGTCCGGATGACGGCCGGGCTCTTGGAGCCCGCGACGCCGAGGGCGCGAATCGTCAGGCGGTAGCGGGCGTGCGCGAGCTTGGGCAGGCGCACGCGGGCGGCGCCGGCCTTCTTGATCACGGCGTCGATCGGTGACGCCGCGCGCCGGGTGCGCCGCTTGCCGTGGACGGCCTCGCGTGCGATCCGGAGCTCGATCGTCGCGGGCAGGTCCACCCACAACGTGACGAGCGACCGGGTGGCACGGACGGTCCGCAGCGTCGGTGCCCGCACGAGCGTCGGCTCCAACGCGGGCGGAATGTCACCACCCGCTTCACCTGGCGACGGCGTCCCCGGTGCCTTCGTCGCCACCGGGATCGGCCGCGGGGCGGGCAGCGTCGACGGTGGATCGCCGGCGCCGTCGCTCCCGTCGCCGCCGGCCGGACACGCCGGTGCCGCATCGCCGCCGAGGCCCGGGTCGTCGGTCAAGCCGCAGGCGGAGAACGGCTCCCCGGCCGGCTGCACGCCGAGCTCACGCCGGTAGACCTGGCCGAAGCCGGCCTGGTTGTCGGGGATCAAGTTGGTGCCCTTGGAGGAGAACGCGACGTACCGGGCGTCAGGCGTGATCGCCGCGGCGCCGTAGTGCCCGGTGTTGTCGGCGTCGGCTGGGCCGTCGGGTCCTGACGCGCGGCTGACGAGGATCGTGCGCCCGGCGACCGTGTCGCGCGCGTAGATCTCGGGGACCGCGGCGGTGACGCCCGGCGTCAGGTTGCCGGCGTTGGCCGTGAAGACGACGTAGCGGCCGTCGGCGCTCATGCCGTCGGTGATGATCTCCGCGCTGCCGAAGTCGCCGATCGCCGGCGTCGCCGCGGGCGGGCCGTCCGGGCCGTCCGCGCGGCTGACAAGTCGCGTCGTGCCGGCGCAGAGGTTGCGGACGTAGCTCTCGACCCCGCCGTTGTGAGGGCTGCCGGGGGCGATATCGGCGCCCTGCGCGTCGAACGCCACGACGCAGCCGTCGGCGCGGACGGGCGTGAAGCCGATGTAGTGCACCGGCACCGGGGCGCCCCCCGCGCCATCCTTGCGGCTGACCAGGACCGTCGTGCCGTAGCGCACGTCGCGCAAGAAGATCTGCCGCCCGGAGGTGGTCGGCCCGGAGGTCAGGTCCGGCGACCCGGACTGAAACGTCACGTAACGCCCGCCGGGCGACATCCCCGTGGCGCTGAGACCGTCGTCGATGTCCGGGATGCCGTCCTTGCCGGTGCCGCGGCTGACGAGCACCGTCGTCCCCGACTCCAGGTCGCGCAGGTAGACGCCGCGAGGCAGCGGGCCGACGCGCGGGTCGACGAGGCCGGAGGCGTGGAAGAGCACGTAGCGCCCGTTGCCCGCGCCGGCGTAGATGTTGTAGGGGCGGACGGGCGCGCCGTCCGGGCCGTCGGCGCGGGTGACGAGCTCGGTGCGGCTGCGCTGCATGTCGCGGCGGTAGCCGTAGTAGTCGCCGTCGCCGAGCACAGCGGTGAAGAAGACGTAGCGGCCGTCGGGGGAGATGGCGCTCCCCCCGGCATCGAGGCCCGCGAGCGCGCCGCCGTTGTCGGATGGCGCGCCGTCAGGGCCGTCGGCCCGGCTGACCAGGATGTTGCCGCCGCCACGGAGGTCGCGGACGTAGACCTGGAACTGGCGGTTGGTCACCCCCGGCACGATGTTCGGCGCGCTGGCGTCGAACGCGACGCGCTGGCCGTCGGCCGAGATCAGCGCGCCGTTGGACTCCGCCGCGCCGAAGGAGGTCGAGCCCGGCAGCCCGTCGAAGCCGCGCGAGACCAGCACGAGGTCGTTCGGGGCGGCCGAGGCCGGGGAGGTGGTGAGCCCGGCCAGGAGGACCAGGCCGAGCGCGATAGGAGATCGCGACATGTCTTGAGCCCTGTTCCACGAGGGCGAAACGACGTCAAGATCGCAGTCGGGTCTCCTGGCTCACGAGCGTCCGATCCGCGCCTTCCCGAGCCGAACCCGGCTCAGTGGCTGCCATCGCTGGCGTGCGGCGAACGATCCTCGCTGACAGTGGCGGGCCCGCGTCGGATTCGCACCGACTTCCCCGTTCCGCGATCAGATGGATGAAGTTCTGGGCGCGGACCGTACCAGACGATTCGCGGCGGACCCAGGACGAGTACGTTTCGCCGATGGCCGTGTTGGAACGACTCCCGGCGTGGGCGACGACCGGGGTCGGGAGCCTGCCCCACACCGAGGGCCGGACCGCGGCCGCGCAGGCGGTCAAGGCCTATGACCTGCCCTTCTGCCCGCAGCTGCCGCGGTTGGAGGGTGACATGGTGGCCGAGTGGCTCGGGGCCGATCCGGCGCGCTGCGGCTGGTCGCCCGACCGCGATCGGCAACGTCCGCGCGGCTGGGAGTGGCTGCTGAGACAGCTGACCCTCCGGCCGCCCGCGCACGGCATCGTCAAGTTGCAGGTGACCGGACCGCTGACGCTGGCCCGCGCGCTGGACGAGCACGCGCCGGTCGGGCTGGCGCGTGAGATCGCGGTGTGGCTGGCGGCCAACGTGGCCGAGCAGGTTGATGTTCTTGCCGATCGCGGCCTTGACGCGCTGCTGGTGATCGACGAGCCCACACTGTCGGCCGTTGCCGCCGTTGCCGCCGAGGGCGTCGAAGCGGCGTGGGGCCCGCTGCGCGTGGTCGCTCCCGCGTGGGGCGTGCATCTCTGCTGCGCGGTGCCGTGGGACGTCGTCGAGCGCGCGGCGCCGGACGTGGTGTCCTTCGATCTCACGCTCGGGCTCGACGACGACGGGGCCGGCGCCGTGCGGCGCTTGGTCGCCGGCGGAACGCGCATCGCCTGGGGTGTGGTGGCGCCGCACCGGCCCGACACCGACACCGACGCCGCAGACGTGCTGAACGCGGCGATCGCGCGGACCGGCGTCGCCGGGACGAGCTCGCTGCTCACGCCCACCTGCGGCACAGGGCGCATGGCGCCACGTCGCGAGGTGGCGGTGTCTGGCGTCCTCGCCGGGCTGGCCCGCGCGTGCCGGTGAACACCCGGCTGGTACTGTGGCGCCCGCAACGGACGCGGGGAACTCCGGTGGGAATCCGGGGCTGACGCGCAGCGGTGTGGGTGACGACGGAGCGTGCAGGTCCACTGAGCCGGGTTCGGCTCGGGAAGGAGCTCCCGAGGATGACCCCGAGCCCGAAGACCCGGCCGGCGCACATACGTCAACCGTCTTCGCGCACAGGACGGCCGCCGCTGCGCCGTCGAGGAGGACGGGACATCGGGGCCGCCTGTTCGAGACAGGAGCAACCCCTATGTATTCGTATCGTCGAGCCCTCGGGCTCACGCTGGTCACGGCCGCCGTCGCTGCCGTGGCCGTGCCCACCGCAGGCGCCGGCGTGTTCGTGCAGGTCAACGACCTCGCCGGCCGGGAGAACTCAGGCGTCGTCAGCCTCGGTGCTCACAGCACGCTGGTCTCCACGCCCGTCACGTGCGGCGCCACGGCCGGCATGTCACCGGCCGACACCGTGGCCGCGGCGCTGTCGCAGCTCAGCATCTGGTCGATCGCCTCCGGCCAGACGACGTTGCCGGGTGATCCGGATGTCCTCGAGATCGACAACCTCAACAACGGCGATGGCTACCCGATGCAGTCGCTCGGCCAGCAGGTCGACATGGACGGCGACGGAACGGTCGACAACGACGGCGCGGTGCCGTCATGGCACATGTGGATCAACAACACCTACCACAACCTGGGCTACCACGACCAGCCTGAATGCACGACCCTCCAAGACGGCCAGACGCTCGTTTTGCAGGCCAGCGAGCTGCGCTACCCCGACGGTGAGATGTACGCCTTCCCGGCGACGCCGCAGCTGCGGGTCGAAGGTGTGCCGAAGACCGTTGCCGCAGGTCAGCCTTTCGAGGTGACCGCCGCGCAGTACACGCCGCCGGCGGGGTTCGCCGGTGGCTGGGGCAACGGCACGGCAACGGGTGATCGGGCCGTCGGCGCCGGGTACGGCGTCGGCTTCGATGACGCGAGCGGCACGTTCGTCGCCACCGATGATCAGGGCCGCGCGACGCTGACGGCCCCGGACGGTGCGAGCGGGAACATCAACCTGATCGCCATCGCGGGCACCGATTCGAGCGCGTTGCCGACCGCGAGCCACAACTCGGCGTTCTCGGTACCGGCGGGCGTCTGCGTCTACGACGGCCAGCCGGACTCGCCGTGCACGGCGTCGGTCTCGGCGGCGACGCCGGACTTCGGCGCGTCGCAGGCGCGCGAGACGCTGGGTGCGCCGCGGGCGGTCGTTGTCACGCCCGCGTTGGGAACCGCTGGGGTCACGGGTGTCAAGCTCGCCGGTACGGATGTTGACGACTTCCTGATCAGCTCCGATCACTGCACGGGCGCCGCGGTGGACGCCGGGGCGGGTACGACCTGCACGGTCAACGTGCGCTTCGCGCCGTCGGTCATCGGCGCGCGGCATGCGACGTTGGAGGTGACGAGCACGGCGTCGGACGCGACGCTGTCGGTGCCGCTGGATGGTGTGGGCGGGAGCCTGGCGGCGGGGCCGGCGGGTCAGGATGGGGCCGCGGGCGCCAAGGGCGACAAGGGTGACGCCGGCGCGGCGGGCCCGGGCGGGGCGACGAGCGCCGCCGGGGCGCAGGGCGTGATCGGGGCGACCGGTCCGCAGGGCAAGGCCGGGAAGAACGGCCGCGATGCGGTCTGCACCGTCAAGCGCGCCAAGGGTGCGCCGAAGGTGGCCTGCAAGTTGGTGTCCTCGACCGGCGGCAAGGCGAACGCGACGCTCACGCGGCTGGGGAAGGTGTACGCCCGCGGGACGGTGGCGTCGCTGCGCACCACGCGCGAGCTGCCGGGCAACACCTACATGTTGCGCTACCGCAGTAACGGCAAGGCCGTCGCCGTGCGGGTGCGCATCGGCTGAGTCATATGCACTCCGGGTGCCGTCGGCGACACGCGTGAGGACGGCGCGCTGTGTCGTCGGCGGTCCGCGGGTCGTGGCCCGTGGCGCTCAGCGCGCGGTGTTCGTCTTGGTGCGTGGCGTGGTTTGGGGCGGCGAGGAGAGGAAGCCGTGGTGGTTCGCGGCGTCATCGGTCTTCCGCGTGAGGGTTCTCGGGACACGGGCGATTCGGTGCGTCCTCGAGGAGGTCCGGGTCGTCTGGCCCCTACATATGAGGGGACAGTCGACCCGGACTCAGCGCTTCGGGGGCGAAGGATCGATCCGGGTCGTCTGGTGTCCCCATGTGGGGTCCGAACCCACCCGGATCTCAGACCGGCCACGAACCACCCGCGCCCAGGCGCCGGCGGACGACCCCGGGCGCCCCGAGGCGCCAGCTACTGCTCACTCCCCTCGGTGCCCCGAACCACGCCGCGCACCCGCCAGAGCAAACGCGCTGAACGCCACCGGGTGTGCCACGCAAACCAGCACACACAGACGACCAATCAACAAAGGCGCGGCGCCGCGCCGGGCACAAGCCCTGGCGCGGCACCCGCGCGTCTTCCTCTACACCCCGTACTTCAGCGAGATCGTGTCACCCAGGCTCACGCCCGTCGCGGTGTTCGCCGCGGCCGCCGTCCCGTTGTCGATGCTGGCCTTCCACGTCGACCCACCGCTGTTGGTCACCCCGTTGATGGTGGTGATGACGCCACTCGACGGCGAGCTCCCCGTGACGCAGCCGGCCGGTGTCGACCCGCTGACCGCCGCGGTCAGGACCGCGCCGAGGGTCGTGGTCGCGGTCGTCGGGGCGACCGACACCGAGCAGACCTTCAGCGTGCCCGAGCCGTCGTCGACGATCACCGCGAGCTTGCTCGTCGTGCCACTCACGAACGACGTGCTGGCGACGAACCGCGGCTCACCCACCGTGGTCGGCACCGGCGGCGTCGCCGAGAAGCCGCCGCCGGCCTCCGCGCGCAGCGCGTCGATCGAGGCATAGGCGTTGGGCGTTGAGCCAGTGGTGTAGCGGAAGCCGCCGCCGGCCAGCTGCTGGCTGACGAGGAAGTCGATCGGCGTCTTGCCCATCGCGGTGGTGAAGTCCGCCCCCTGGTTGGCGATACCGCAGGCGTTCAGCCCCTGGACGCCCCAGCCGTTGGAGTCCGTGTTGGCACCGAACGACGAGTTGAACGCGCCCGTGGCGTTGACCAACTTCCCCTTGAGGAAGTTCTTGCCCGCGACGACCGCGCTGTCGGTGTTCGCCACGCCGCTGACACACAGCGACGCCAGCGTCGCGCCCGTCATGTCGATGTCGCTCACCGCGGCCAGTTGCGCCGGAACGCCCTCGGCCTTCGTCCAGTTCCACCCACCGTCGGTGTGCTGGTTGGCGCGCACCGTCGTGATCGACTTGTTCAACAACGTCTGCGGCACGCGCTGCGCGCCCGCCGCCGTCTTGGCCCCGGCCAGCGCGAGCAGTCCGAAGACCGTGCCGTTGAAGTTGCCCGGCGTGCCCCAGTAGCCCGGCGACGCCGTCTGCCAGTAGGACGCGATGTCGGCGATCAGGTTCCGCGTCGCCGCCACGCGCGCCGGGTCGATGCCCGCCGAGTAGGCGTTGAGCGTCGCGCGCTCGTAGTCGGTGACCACCGGGGAACCGCCCGGCCACGAGGCCGGCGAGAGGTAGTCGCGGTAGACCTTGCGGGCGTTCTTGCTCACCACGTTGTTCGGGGGCGGCGGCAGGAGATCGACCGCCGCGACGCCGGCCGGCGCGAGCGCGCTGAACGCCCACTCGTTGGACAGGCCGGTCGACGCGAAGGCGCCCGTCGTCGGGTCCTGCAGGCCCTTGACGTAGGTGGTGGCGTTGGTCACCGAGGTGGTCAACGCGGCTGGCGTGGTGGTCGCGTGCGCGGCCGCCGGGGCGAGCGCGAGCGCGGCGATGGACGCGGCGAGCAGCCGCGTGGTGGACATGCGGGACATCGTGGTGAGACTCCTTGTGGTTGCAGGGCGCCGGGCGCCTCTCACCACGATCTCGCCCACGCATTCGGCGCACCGTGCCTCGAGAGCGGCCGCCGTCCAAACGCGAGAACAGGGTCCGTCAGAACTGCGCCACCGCACGGGCATTCGGGCTCAGACGGTCATCCCGTCCACACCGCTGCGCGTCAGCTCCGGACTTGCACCGGATTCCCCCACGCGATGACGGGCGCCAATGTACAGGTCGGCGCGGCGGCACGCTCACCGCTACGAGATCGCGACCGGGATGCCCGGCAGCTGGCCACGGCCGACGCGTCGGACGATGGTGGCGATCGCGTGGTTGTCGAAGCGGATGCAGCCGTGGCTGGCGGCGCTGCCCAAAGGGTCGATGAGGCTGGCGGGGCCGCGACCGTGCAGCGCGACGCGTCCGTCGCCGCCGTCGAACGTGGCCAGGATCTGGCTGTGGGCGGTGAGCGCGAGGATCCAGGTGCCTTCGAAGCTCGAGGCGGGGGAGCGGTAACTGGCTTGTAGAGCGAAGAGGCCGCGTGGCGTGGGCGTGGCCGGCGCGCCGACGACGACCGGCCAGCGGGCGACGGCTCGTCCGGCGTGGCGCAGGACGGCGCGGCGTCGCGCGCGTGAGATCTCGATGCGCCAGCGCGTGCGCACGAGCCGGACGCGGTTGGCCGCGACCCAGCCGTGGGCGGTGTTGGGTCGCCGATCGAGCCGCACTTGCAGCAGGCACTCCCCACCGGGGCCGCGGGCCGTCGCGAGGACGAGCAGCCAAGAGCCGGCGAGCGTGACGGGGGCGTGGGCGGCCGGGGACGCCGGCCGCGCGCGGACGGGCGTCGACGGCGGGACGTAAGCGCGCCAGGCGCTCGCGTGGCTCGGCGCGGCGGCGAGCGTGCAGCGGGCTGGGGTCGCGGCGGTGGGCGGTGCGGTGCTCAGGGCGATGGCCAGCGCGCCGGCGATCGTCGCGCCGCTGGCCGTGTGCGGGAGCCTGCGCCGCTCACCCATCGCGCCTTGCCGGGAGCGTGATCCGGATGGGCTCGTGCGTCGTGAGATCGACGGTGAGCCCGCCGGGCACGCGGTCGGTGCGCACGCGTCGCAGCAGCCCGTCCGCGCGCTGGACCCAGAGCGTTGTGCTCGCTCTCGGACCGTAGTTGTACTCGTCGGTCGACGCGCCGTCGATGGTGGTGTGACGGAGCAGGCGCGCGTCCTGGTCGCGGATGTTGGTGGTGTTGTCGATCGTCTCGGCCGCGAGCAGGTTGATGAAGCCGATCATCGCGTGCACCGGATCGCCCTGCGGGTCCGGTGCCTGGCGGGCGTAGCGGGCGCCGCCGGGCGTCGTCTGGGTCAGCACCGCGTGGCGCGTCCAGTAGAACCGGCGCGGCGCGCCGCCGCTCGCGCTGACGGGACGCAGAAGCGCCGTACCGCGTCCGCTGTGGAAGTCGACGCGGCCGGTGGCCACGGCATGTCCGTCATGAACGTCGAGCCGGGCGGTGAAGCGCGCGCCGCCGTGCTGGCGGTTGGCCTCCAAAACGTGGGCGAGGACGAGCAACTGCTGGGCGTTGGCCGGCGTGCCGGCCTGGTGAACGGCTGCGGGCGCGGCGGGGCCTTCGGTGTCTGCGCCGCAGCCGGCGGCCGCGAGGGCGCCGACGGTGAGGGCGGCGGCCAGGGCGCGCACGTTCATGCGCCTGCCTCGTCCTCGGGGCGCCCGGTGGCCGGCCGGGCAGGTGCGACGCCGGCCTCCGGCATCGTCGGCTGCGGTGGTGGTGCCGGGACCGTGCGGTAGTCGACCTGGGGTGGAGCGGCTGCGTGGTGCAGCCGGCCGGCGCCGACCCTCACCGAGCGCCCGCAAGCGCCCGCCGTCTGCCGTTGCAGGTCCTCTGGCGCCGTCCTCAAGCCACCGCTGTCACCACGGTTGGCGACGAAGCACGTGCCCTGCGACGTCCGAGACGCCGTCTGGAGCGCGAGGTCGGTGGCGTTCCCACGCAGGCGGTTGCCACGGACGACGTTGTCGGTCGCCGTCGCGTCGGGGCTGTCGAGGATCACGATGCCGGCCGTCACGTGACCGGTGACGCGATTGTCGCGCACGACGTCATCGCTGCCACCATTGATCACGACCCCTGCGCCGAAGCCCTCTGAGCCGCGTGGCGCGGCGCGCTCGTTGTTGTTGGTGATGATGTTGCGGCTCAGGAGCGAGCCGCTCTGCGGGAATCCCGCCTCTTTGCGCAGGGCGTTGATCTCGACGCCGACGCGGTTGCGGCGCCAGACGTTGCCGACCACCGTCACGTCGCCGCTGGCGTTGGTGGCCTCGTAGCCGACGTGGTTGTGCTCGCCGGTGCTGTCGCGCACGAGCGCGTGACACGGCCGGCAGCGACCGACGTACACCCCGCTGTCGGGCTGGCCCGAAGCGTAGATGTGGTCGAAGCGCCCATGCTCGGCGCCGAACGCGTAGACGCCGTAGAGACCGTTGTCATAGGCCGTGATGTAGGAGCCGCGCCAGCCCTGCAACTGGCGGTCGTCGCCGTACTCACCCGACGGCGACCACACCACGCCGTTGACCTGGAAGCGGCGGACGGTCAGGTTCTCGACCGCGACGCCATCGGCATGGACGGCGATGCCGTCGGCCAATCGGTCGTCGCCGTCGAGGACGACGCGGTTGCGATCGACGCCGCGCAGGACGATCCGCCCGTGCTCGTCGTCGACCGCGACGCTCTCGCGATAGGTGCCGCGCGCGATCAGCACGAGGTCTCCGGGATGCGAGGCGCGCACCGCCGCCTGGATCGTTGCGTACTGGCCGGGCACACGCAGCGTGTGGTGCTCGCGCGCGGGTCCGGTTGCGCTGCCGGCGCCGCATGCGCCGGTGGCGGATGCCGCGAGGAGCATCGTCGCCGCGCGCGCACGTCTCAGCACCGATGCGTCATCCGGTGACTTTCGGTCGCCGGTGCTTGCGGATGATCGCGCGGGCCACGGCCGGCCGGACGTGGCGGCCGGTGGCGCGCGCCGTGTTGATGATGGTGCCCAGCAGCACGGCGCCGCGGACCGAGGTGGTGACATGCAGCTTGCGCGCTGCTCCGCTGGGCAGCGTCGCGAACCGCCAGCACACGCGGCGGCCGGCGAGCCGTCGCGCCAGGCGCGTCGCGCCGAGATAGTCGAGGATCGACGGAAGCCGGTCGCAGACCTGGATACCCGACAGATCGCGGGCGCCGCCGTTGCGCACGACCATGCCGAACTGGAGCTGGCGCGAGCCCGCGGCGCCCTTGGACAGGTACTTGACCAAGACGATCGGGGTCCGGCGCGGCGTGCCGTCGGAGGCACCGGCGTAGGCCGGTTGCTCGGGCGGTGCGGGCTGATCGGCCGGCGGTGACGGAGGAGGAGGGGTCGTCGGCGTCGTTGTTGGGGTTGTGGGCGTCGTTGGGGTGGTCTCGGTCGTCTCCGTGGTGTTGGTCGTCTCGGTCGTCTCGGTCGTCGTCGTGTCGGTGTTGTGGATGAACCCGAAGTCGTAGGAGTGGTCGTTGTGGCCCGGCGCGTGCGGGCTGACCGTCGCGACCGAGTAGCCATTGCGGTCGGTCCCGTTGTTGTCGATCCGAGCATCGTCGCCGCTGGTCGTGCTTGTGACGTACCAGCCCTCGAGCGCCGGTTGATCGAGCGGCACGCGAACGGTGTAGGCGGTGTCGGGCGCGATCTGGAAGACGTACTCGCCTTGGGAGTCGGTGCGGGTGTTGTCGATCACGATGCCGTTGGCGTCGAGCAACTCGACGATCGTGCCGACCACCGGCTGCTCACCGGTGTCCTGGATCCCATCGATGTCTTCGTCGTACCAGAGACGGTTGCCGATCTGGACCGGTGCGCGAGCCACATAGGCATCGAGGTCACCGAGCCCGTTGGCCTTGGCGAACCCACCCTCGCCTGGGGACGCGAGATGGGCGTCAGACAGCACGTTCTGCACGCGGCGCGTCTTGCGGCCGGTGTCATTGTCGTACCACAGGAAGCCGTTCTCGAGCGGATCCATCACGTCGACGCTGGTGGTCATGACATCGCGGAAGCCCGGCACCTGCAATGCCCCGCCCTGGAAGGGAGACGGCGCCGTCTGGTCGCTGAGACCGGGGTGGGGGTCGTAGAAGTACCCGCCGCCGGGACCGAGTGCTCCGTAACACTCCGCGGCGTTCCGGGTGGGGTTGGCCGGACAGGAGATCCCGAACCCCTGGACGCCGTCCGGCGCCGGTGCAGGAGGCACACGCCCAGCGGACTCCAAGACGAAGCCGTTGCCGCTCGGCGCCGCCCGCAGCAGGTCGCCCTGCACGGTCACCGACGCGCCGCGCCCGTTGGGGTTCGACGTGCTGGCCTCGTTGTTGATCGTGCTGCCCGACATGTCACCCATGAGGTCGCGGAATGCGAGGATCATGCTGCCGCCGTCAAAGGCGATCCCGCCGAGCTGGGGGTAGGACTCGTCGTCGAGACGGACGTTCGCCGTGCCGCGCGTTCCGCGACCGTTCTGCGGTGGGGCGAGGATCGTGTTCGGCGGCTTGATGCTCGTTGCGGTCGGCCACGGCTGCCACCGGCTGGAGTTGTCGCGGTAGGGATCGATCCGCTCGTAGGTCAACGGCACCGTGAGGACCGGGGTGAACGACGGGCTGCCGGCGGGATCGCCGACGCGATACACGACGGCCTTCAGCGCGAGGCGATCCTGCGTGAACTCCGACGAGCACACGCCGCCGACATACAGCTGGTTCGCCGGCCGGTCGAAGCCGAGCGCGAACGGCCGCCAGTCGTCGGGGCGGTCACAGCCTGGGTCGGGAATGGCGGTCGCCGACGCGGGCGTGACCGGTGGCGTGCCGTTCAGCGGCAGCCGGTAGAGCTTCTTGTCGAGCAAGTTGATGGTGTAGACATTGTCGTCGTCGGGATCGACCTCGACCGACCCCAAGCCGCGCTTGCCGACCAGGTCCCACGTCATGTCGCGATGCGCGGGCGCGGCCCCGAACCACTCGCTGGAGCTGGTGCTGGTCGGGTGGGCATCGGCGCCGGCGGGGAGCTTGGCCCACAGACGCACGCTGCCGGCGGTCCGCACCTGCCCGACACGGAAGATCGCCCCGGGCCCGTCAGCGGTCAGGCCGGCATAGCGCTTGTAGTAGGCGCCGGCGTACAGGCTGCCGGTGCGCTGGTCGAGGCCCAGGCCATACAGCGTTCCGACCTGGCCGAACGTGGCGGGCACGACCTTGTCGGGCTGCGCGGTGAACGTCGTGCTGGTCGCCGGGGTCGTGAAGTAGGGCATGCCGCGAATGCCGTCACGGTCCTGCTCTGGGCCGGTCGGCGGGCCGCCCCACTGCACCGGCCAGAAGACCAGCGGATTGTCGATCGACCACTCGCGCAGCAGGTGCACGCCGAAGTCGGCGCCCGTCACCGGCGAGCGAGCATCGACGAACTGCTCGTCGGATCGCAGCCCGTTGAGCTGCCGCGTCGGCCACCACGGCAGCGGCACGGTCAGGTCGATGCGCACACGACCGGCGGGCGCGGTCAGCGTGTACGAGCCATCGGCGGCGGTGGTCGTCGTGGCGACGACGGTCGCGGTGCCCTGCACGGCCCTGACGGTCAGTCCGGGGACGCCGGTGTCGATCGCCCCCTTGCCAGCGTCCGTGTCGAGGATCCCGTTGGTGTTGTAGTCGTGAAAGACCCGCCCCGAAACCGCTGCGGCATCGGCAGTGCCAGCTGAGACGACAAGCGAGACGAGCGCGGCGCCGATGGCGGCGAGGAGTTGCGGCGTAGCCAGGTGGGGGATGGCTCGGCGAGGCATAGAGACCTCCGAGCACCACGCTCCCGCCCCATCGGGTGAGCGTGGCTCACCCGCCGAGGGTGACCAACGACCACGTGCGAAGTTGCACGATGGGCAACGTTGCACCTGGCGATGTCAGGTTGGGCAGGGATGGTGCCCAAGTGCTTCGGAGCGAACCGAACCGAGCCGGATCACCTGTGGCGGGTGATGTCGACCTGCCCGGTGGCTCCGGAGGATGAGATCGACGCCTTGACCGCCGCACCCGGAGGAGACGATTCACGTTGCCTGACCAGCGCAAGCCCAACATCCTCGTCATCTGGGGCGATGACATCGGCACCACCAACCTGAGCTGCTACAGCGACGGGATGATGGGCTATCGGACGCCGAACATCGACCGGCTCGCGACCGAGGGCATGCGCTTCACCGATGCTTACGGGGAGCAGAGCTGCACGGCGGGCCGGTCGTCGTTCATCACCGGGCAGAGCGTCTTCCGGACGGGCCTGAGCAAGGTCGGGATGCCGGGCGCCGATGTCGGTCTGCAAGCCGAGGATCCGACGATCGCCGAACTGCTCAAGCCGCTGGGCTACGCGACCGGGCAGTTCGGCAAGAACCACCTGGGCGACAACAACAAGTTCTTGCCGACCGCCCACGGCTTCGACGAGTTCTTCGGCAACCTGTACCACTTGAACGCGGAGGAGGAGCCCGAGGAGCCGAACTGGCCGGATCCCGACGACTTCCCGCTCTTCAACGAGCGCTTCCGGCCCCGCGGGGTGCTGCACACCTGGGCGACCGACACCGACGACGACAGCGAGCACGGCCGCTACGGCCGGGTCGGCAAGCAGCGCATCGAGGACACGGGGCCGCTGACCGCCAAGCGGATGGAGACCATCGACGACGAGGTGCTGTCACACGCCGGCGACTTCATCAGGCGCCAGGTCGACGCCGACACGCCGTTCTTCGTGTGGTTCAACACCACGCACATGCACTTCCGGACGCATCCCAAGCCGGAGAGCGTCGGCCAGGCCGGCCGCTGGCAGTCGCCTTACCACGACACGATGATCGATCACGACAAGGCCGTCGGCAGCGTGCTGGACCTGCTCGACGAGCTCGGCCTCGCGCAGGACACGATCGTGGTTTACAGCACCGACAACGGCCCGCACATGAACTCGTGGCCGGACGCCGGCATGACGCCGTTCCGCGGGGAGAAGAACACCAACTGGGAGGGCGCCTTCCGCGTTCCGCAGATGGTCCGTTGGCCGGGCCACATCGAGGCCGGGTCGATCTGCAACGAGATCATCAGCCACCACGACTGGCTTCCGACCTTCCTGGCGGCAGCCGGCGAGCCCGACATCGTCGAGAAGTGCAAGGCCGGCCACGCGGCGGGTGACATGACCTACAAGGTGCACATCGACGGCTATGACTTCCTGCCGTACCTGACGGGCGAGGCCGACGAGGGTCCGCGGCCGGGCTTCTTGTACTTCTCCGACGACGGCGACCTGCTCGCGATCCGCTACGACCATTGGAAGGTGGTGTTCATGGAGCAGCGCTGCCTCGGCACGCTGCAGGTCTGGGCCGAGCCGTTCGTGACGCTGCGCGTGCCCAAGCTGTTCAACTTGCGCATGGATCCCTTCGAGCGCGCCGACGTCACCTCCAACACCTACTGGGACTGGCTGCTGACCAACGACTTCCTGGTGCTGGCCGGCACCACGCTGGTCGCGCGGTTCCTGGAGACGTTCCGTGACTTCCCGCCGCGCCAGAAGGCGGCGAGCTTCACGATCGACCAGGCGCTGGAGAAGATGGAGGCGGCGATGACGGCTGGGCGCTGAGGCGGCCATGGAGTGGATCCCGGGCGCGACGTTCTGGATGGGGTCAGACGGCCACGACGCCGAGGAGGCGCCGGCCCATCGGGTGACCGTCGACGGCTTTTGGATCGATCGCTGCGCGGTCACCAACCGGCAGTTCGCGGCCTTCGCGCGGGAGACCGGCTACGTCACGGTCGCCGAGCGTCCTCTGGACCCGGCGGACTTCCCGGGGGCGCCGCCCGAGAACCTGCGCGCCGGCGCGCTCGTCTTCGCGCGCACGCGCGGGCCCGTGGACCTGCGGCACCTCGACCAGTGGTGGGCCTGGACGCCGGGCGCCTGCTGGCGGCGCCCCGAAGGTCCGGACTCCACGCTGGCCGGTCGCATGGACCATCCCGTTGTCCATGTTGCCTACGAGGACGCTCAGGCCTACGCGACTTGGGCGCGCGCCGCGCTGCCGACCGAGGCCGAATGGGAGCACGCCGCGCGCGGCGGCATCGAAGGCGCGACCTACGTCTGGGGCGACGAGCCTGAGCAGCCAGGGCAGCGCCTGGCGAACTACTGGCATGGCGACTTCCCCTGGCGCGCTGACCCCGGCTACGGCACGACCACCGCCGTCGGCACCTTCCAACCCAATGGCTATGGGTTGCACGACATGGCCGGCAACGTCTGGGAGTGGACCGCGGACTGGTATGCGACCAGCCACCCCGAGGACGTCACGAAGCCCTGCTGCATCCCGCAGAACCCGCGTGGCGCCGACGAGGTGGCGAGCCTCGACCCCGCCCAGCCCCAGTTCCGCGTCCCGCGCAAGGTGCTCAAGGGCGGCTCGTTCCTCTGCGCTGACAGCTACTGCCTGCGCTACCGGCCCGCGGCGCGCCGGCCGCAGATGATCGACACGGGGATGAGCCACGTCGGCTTCCGCTGCGTGCGCCGCACCGGCGGGGTGGCGAACGCTTGACCCGTCAGCGGTGCGGGGTCGGGCTCAGCAGCTGGCTCGCGACCCAACCCCGTTGGCCCGTGTCGGTCACGACCCGCAGCCACGATCCGCCTCGCGGCCGCGCGACGACCCTCACCGGCTGCTCGCGCCGGACCGTCCCCACCACGCTCCCGCGTGACGGCTTCGCGTACAAGAACGCCGTCGCGCGGACGAGCGTGGGGTGCGGTACCGCCACACCGGCCGCAGCCGCCGCACCAGCGCCTCCGCCCGCGACGATCGAGCCACCCCGGCTCGGTCGCTTGCACAGCACGGCCACCGACGCCGACGCCCGCATGTTGTACGCCAAGGCATTGCGCTCCAGAACGACCTGCGCACTCCGGCTCGCCCCCACGACCACCCCCGGCCCGTAGGTCGCGTTCAGCCGCGCGCCCGACGGCGCCAGCAGATCGGCGACCCGCAGACCGCTCGGGCAGCGCAGCACCACCGCCGCCGGCGCGCTCGTCCCCGCGTGCAGCGTCACCGCGCGGCGTACGATCGCCGTCCCGGCCGGCAGCGGCGCGCCGCGCCCCAGATGACCTCCCGGCAGCGCCGGGCTGCTGATCGTCGTCGGCGCGGGATCGCCCGGGCCCAGCGTCGGCAGGGCGAGGCCGGCCGCGCCGACGGCCAGCGTCGCCGTCGCGGCGCCCGCGGCGACCTTGCCGGCCGACGCCTTGCCTGCGAGGCCGATCTTCAACCCCGCGCCGCCCGCGGCCAGGAGCACGAGCGGGCCCGGCAGCAGGATCGCCATCGCCCGCCGCGTCTTGCGCAGCGCCGCGCGGAACTCGCGGCACTCGGCGCACCGGGCGAGGTGGCGATGGGTCTGCGCCGACGCGCGGCGGCGTGCGTCGTGTGCCTCGAGGAGGTTCGTCCGCACAGCCTCACAAGAGGTCGAGCGCTCGTCGACGACCTGCATCAGCGCGACGCGCGCCCGGTACACGACGACCCGGGCGGCGCTCGGCGTGATGTCCAGCTCGGAGGCCAGCTGGCGGTGGCTGAGGCCGTCGAGCTCCCGCCGCACCAGCGCATGGCGATGACGCGCGGGCAGCGCGCCGAGGTCGTCGAGCAGCTGGCGCAGGTCGGCGCGGCGCTGGTAGGCCGCCGGCGGTTCGTCGCGCAGCGCGGCCGTCAGGGCGCCATCGCCATCGATCGCGTGGAGGTCGACGCAGTCGGTTCGCACGCGGCCGAGCTCGTCGAGGGAGCAGTTGCGCACCAGCCGGTACAGCCACGGCCGCAGGTTCATCGGGCGGTCGTCGCGGCGCAGCGCGCGGTGCGCGCGCCACAGCGCCTCCTGCACGACGTCCTCGGCGGTGCCGCCGTCGCGCAGGATCCGCGTGGCGAAGCGCAGCAGCGCCGGTCGATAGCGGTCGTGGATCTGCTGGAACGCCGTCTCGTCGCCACCGCGAAACGCGGCGATGAGGCGCTCGTCGGAGACGCGGCCCGGCACGGTTAGCCTCCCTCCTTGTTCTTGCACAACGCGCGCGACGCGACCCAGCCCTGCGTGCCGGTCTTGACCCGCACGTAGGACCAGCCGCCGCTGACATCGTGCAACAACACCAACAACGTTTGAGGACGGACGAGGTGCCCGATGACGAAGCCGCCCGGCGAGTCGCGCAGCACGGTCCGCGCGAAGCACAGCTTGCGGCTCGCCGACGCCGACGCGCTGCCCGCAGGCAGTAGCGCCAGCAGCGAGGCCGCAAGCGCGATCGAGGCGGACCGTCGCAGCACGTGCCTATGCGTTCTCGCTCGCGCGGGTGCTCCGCTGCTTGAGCACGTCGGCGCGCATCCGCAGCTTGACCGGACCGGTCAGCTCACCGGTCGTGATCCGCAGGACCAGCCGCGGCGGGCCGTTGGCCGCCGTGGTGCCGGTGAAGCCGGCCAGCGTCACCGACACCGGGCCTGCGACCTGTGTGGGCCTGGTGCGGCCGGGCAGCCGCGGCTTGTGCTTGATGTAGTTGGGCAGGGCGACGTTGTTGGGGTTGCCCTTGGCGTCGTACCAGTGGTAGCCCGAGAGCGCGCAGCCGATGGCCTCGTGCTGGTTGAGGGGGCCGACCACCGCCCGCGACTCCGGGATGGCGTAGGAGCCGTCGGGCTGGCGCTCGGCAAAGAGGATCCCACCGTCCGGGGTGCCCTCCTTGCCGGGCATCGGGTCGACCGGACCGAAGCCGTTGAGGTTGACGGCGGCGAGGTCGACGCCGCTGCCCTTGATGTCAAAGCCGGCGCACGGCAGCAGGGTGTTGAAGGCCTCAGGGATGCCGGCGATGGTCAAGGAGTACGTCTGCGTGGTGTTGCTCTGCAGCGCCCAGCTGTTGGCCGAGCGGACGATCCGCGAGGGATCGACCGGCGGCGGGCGCCAGCGCTTGGCCGTCGCCGTGGCCGGCCCCGTCAGGGCGCCCGCGGCGATGACCGAGGCAAGGATGATGCTGGACTTTGTCACGGCTGGCCTTCCTTGTCGGGGGTTGCAGAGATGAGAACTGCCGATACCGCCGATGTGTTTCACCCTAGGTCCCCGGTCAGGCGATCCGGGTCCCACCGCCCCGAACCTGCCCGCAGAGCACTTCACCCTCGGCGGGTGACGCCGGCTCATCCGGGTGGTGCTGATAGTCAGCCTTTCCATCCTTCGAACAGGAGCAGATGTCGTGATCCTCGCGGCTGACTACCCCTTCTTGAACATCCTCTGGAGCATGATCATCTTCTTCGCGTGGGTGATCTGGATCTGGATCATGATCATCATCCTCGGCGACGTGTTCCGCCGGCGTGACATCTCCGGCTGGGGCAAGGCCGCGTGGATCGTGTTCCTGATCGTGCTGCCGTTCCTCGGCGTGCTCGTCTACCTGATCGCCCAGCACGACGGCATGGCGCAGCGCAGCGCCGAAGCGGCCCAGGGCCAGAAGGCGCAGTTCGACGACTACGTGCGCTCGGTCAACGCGAGCGGCGGTGGCGGCGCGGCGGCCGAGATCGACAAGGCCAAGCAGTTGCTCGACAGCGGTGCGATCACGCCCGACGAGTTCGCGGCGCTGAAGGCCAAGGCCTTGGCGTAGCCGAAGGCACAGATGGCGTCGAACCCGCGGCGGACGCGGGCTCGACGCCATCGGCGATTGCCGTTCACCCGATCCGGGGGATGCCACGTCATCCGACCGCCGAGGAAGGTCACGACTGTGCGTGGCCGAGGTTGAGGGCGGCCACGTGGCCCATACCCGACACGGGAGCAGGACGACGTGACCATCGCGGCGGCTCGGTGGATCCTCAGCAAGGCGCGGCGCGCCACCGGCATATTGGCGGTCGCGACAGCCCTCGCCGCGGCCGCGCCCGGCGCCGCCTGGGCGCAGAGCAGCGGCACCGGCCTGCTGGTCACCGTCGCTGCGCGCGCCTGTCCGACCTACGAGTCGATCACGGCCAACCTGGCGCGCAACGACATCCAGGAAAGCTTGCGCGATCTCGGCCCCGACACGCCATATACCTCAGGCGAGCCGATCAACCCCGTCAAAGAGGCCGACAACCAGACGCAGTGCGCGCCGTTGACGAACTGGAAGTTCGTCCTCGGCACGGGGATCGGCGGCACCGTCACCGGCACATGGGGGTCGCTGTCGAAGGTCAGCAACCCGTTCGACACCACCATCCGGACGGTCGCGCAGACGCCGATGCTCGATGACAAGGGCCAGCCGGTGGCGGGTGCGTCGATCGACGGTGCCACGACGTTCGACTTGACCGGCGCCCAGGCCGACGCCGCCTCGCACTCCAACCTGTGGATCCAGGGCGGCGCCGTGGACGACCCGGTCCTCGATCAAGAGCATCCGGGCGCCTACGGCTTCGGCGCGCTGCGCTGCGCGGTCGACAACCTCAATGGCGACAACGTCGAGACCATCAACTTCCCCAGCGGCGCGGGCCACGTGTTCTGCTATGCCTACTACGTCACGCCGCCACCTTCCAGTGGCACGATCATCGTGCGCAAGGTGGTCACCGGCGCACCCGATGCGACCGAGTCCTTCGTCATGGAGGGCAACGTCTCTTATGACCCCAGCGGCACCTTCTCGCTCAACATCAACAACGGCCAGCCGGCCGAGCAGACGTTCTTCCGCGGAGCCACGCCCGCCGGCGTCGCGCCGTGGACGATCAAGGAGCGGTCGACCGACGGCTGGATCCTGACCGACCTGACCTGCACCCACGGCGCCAGCACCGTGACGACCGACAGCGCGACCGGGCAGGCCGACATCACGCTGGCCGCCGGCGACACGGTGACCTGCACCTATACCAACGCGCCGCGTCCGGTCCTCGGCGCGTTGCTGATCCGCAAGGTCACCAACAACAGCATCGGCACCTTCCAGTTCTTCGCCCGCACGCTCAGCGGCGTGCTCGCCGGCCGGCGGACGATCGGCACCGCGCGGGTCGGGGTGGCGGCGGCCGGCAAGCCGATGACGCTGAACCCCGGTCGCTACCGCGTCAGCGAAACGGCCAACGGTGCCGGCAAGCGCCTGTGGCATCGCAAGAGCCTCTTGTGCAACGGCAAGCGCAGTGCCGGCGTCGTGGACATCAAGCCCGGAGGCGGCGCGATCTGCACGTTCACCAACCAGCGCGATCACATCGGGCGGATCGCGATCCGCAAGATCACCCAGAACGGCACCGGCACGGCTGGCTTCCAGATCGCGCCGACCACCGGTACGCCCAAGGTCTACAACAAGACCGCGACCACGCACACCACCGACACGGCCGTCACCGCCACCGGCGACAAGACCACCAACATCCCGCTCGGACCTACGTCATCCGCGAGTTCAAGGCGGCCGCTGATCAGGACGGGCGCTGGGCGCTGATTCGCGTGTCCTGCGATGGCAAGCTCCTGCCGTTCGCCCAGGGCCGCGCGCTGGTCCGCCTCACCGAGGCCAACCCGCAGCTCGACTGCACGTTTACCAACCGGCGTACCCCGGGCGTGACCGTCACACCTCCCCCGCCCACGACGGCCCCGACACCGATCCCTGCGCCCCAGCCGCCCCTGCCGACGGTGCCGACCGCGCCGCCCGTCTACCCCGCCGGGACCCCGGGTGCTGCCGGGCCGAACCTGACCATCACGAAGTCCGCCAGCACGCGCACGCCGCGCCTGGGCGACGTGGTGACCTACCGGATCCGGGTCAAGAACACCGGCCCGGTGGCCGCCACCGACGTCGTGCTCGGCGACAAGCCGGGTGCTCACGCGCAGCTGGTGTCGGCCCGGACGACCGCCGGGGACTGCGGCCAGCAGTTGCCGCTCCTCTGTCGCCTGGGCACCGTGAACGCCGGCGCCTCGGAGACGATCGGCGTCCGTTTACGCGTCACCGCGACCGGCCCGCTGCACAACGTCGCCATGGTCGGCTCGTCCTCGAACGAGACCAGCTTGGTGGACAACATCGCGGTCGCCGGCGTCTTCGTCCGTCACAACCCCCGCGTCGAAGGATGCGCCTCCGCAGCGCAGCGGCCGCGCGCCCGCGCCGCGTGCTGAAGGGGCGCGCGAGGGCAGGCCACCCTGCACGGGTCGGCTGGCAACGGGTGCCGGGCGGTGGGGCGCGTACGCACGCGAGACCCTCACCCTGACCCGGCAGGGGCGAACATGCGCCGGTGCACGATGTAGGCGATGAGCCCGATCGGCAGCGGCAGCCAGTAGGAGAGCAGGCGGTAGGCGAAGGTGGCGAGGACCGCGTCGCCTGTCGCGACACCGGCGAGCGCCAGCGTCGCCGTCAGCCCGGCCTCGACGAAGCCCAGGCCGCCCGGCGTGATCGGGATCTGGGAGAGCAGCTGCGCAGCGCAGAACGCGAGCAGCACGAGCGCCGGGCGCGGGTGTGAGCCGACCGCGGCCAGCGCGGCGAGCAGCGTGGCGTAGTCAAAGGCCCAGCGGCCGATCGTCGCGAGCAGCGCGCGCAGCCACTGCGGACCGAGCGTCGCCGCGATCCGATCGCGCTCTCCCAGCAGGCGGGAAGGGAGCCCTCGCAGCGGCTCGGCGTGCGGACGCAGGCGGTTGCGCACGCGCTGGACGGCGCGTCCAACGGTCCTCAGCGGCCAGTCGCGGCGCAGGCACCATGCGCCAACCGCAGCCAGCACCACGAAGACCGCGACGCCGATCAGCGTGGCGTTGACCAGATCGCGCGGGACCAGGCCGCGGATCAGCGCGGGGATCGCCAGGATCGGCATCGCGAGCACGAGCGCGAAGGTGAGCAGGTTGGACGCGGTGAGGCCGCCGACCACGACCGTGCGGTCCAGCCCGGCGTCCACGAGCATCCGGTACTGGACCGCCGCGCCCACCGCGCCACCGCCCGGCGCGATCTTCGACATCGCGTTGCCCGCGAGCTGGGAGGTGATGACCGGCGGCCAGTGGCGCGTGCGCACCGCCAGCCGCTGCAGCGCCCACAGCGATCCGAACGACAGGGCCTGCAGGACGACCATCGCCGCCAGCCACGCGGGCGCGATCTGCTGGATGTCACGCCACGAGCTCAGGACGTCGAGCAGGCTCGGCGCCACCAGGTACAGGGAGATCGCGGTCAGCCCGAGCCAGATGGCGGTGCGGACCAGGTGGCGGCGCTCGGGCTCGCCGGTCGCCTCACCGCGCGCGATCTCGCGCTCGAGGTCGGTCCGATCGGCGATCGCCTGCTCGAGCCGGTCCCCGACGTTGCGCGGCGCGGTGGCCATGTTCGCGAAGTCTCCCACCACCAGGGGTGGAGGGTGCTCACCCGCCGGGGGTGGTGAGCCATCACCCGCGCCGCTCCGATGATCGACGCCATGTGGAAGGGCCTGGTGCCCGGCTGGATCGCCGGCTACTCGCGCGACTGGCTGCGGCCCGACCTGGTCGCAGGGGTTGTCATCTGGTCGGTCGTCACGCCGCAGGCGGTGGCCTATGCGCAGATCGCCGGCCTGCCGCCGCAGGCGGGGTTGATGGCGGCACCCGGAGCCCTCATTGCCTATGCCTTGCTCGGGACGTCGCGCCAACTGGTCGTCAGCGCGACGACGGCGACCGCGGCGGTGTCGGCGGCGACGGTCGGCCCACTCGCGCACGGCGATCCGGTCCGTTTCGCGGCGCTCTCGGCCACGCTGGCGATCGTCGTCGCGGTGGTGCTGGTCCTGGGCGGCGCGCTGCGCCTCGGCGCGGTCGCCGACCTGGTGTCCAAGCCGGTGATGACCGGCTTTCTCTTCGGCCTCGGCCTGACGATCTCGATCGCCCAGTTGCCGAGCCTCTTCGGCGTACCAGCCGGCGATGGGAACTTCTTCCCGCAGTTGTGGGACCTGCTCGGGCACCTCGACGACATCGCGACGACGACGCTTGCCGTGGGCGCCGGGTCGCTGGCCGTGCTGCTGCTCGGTCACCGGCTGCTGCCGCGGATCCCCGCGACGCTGCTGGTCCTTGCGTTGGGGATTGCCGCCTCGTCGCTGTTGCACCTCGACCATCACGGCGTCGACGTCGTCGGTGACATCCCGCACGCGCTGCCCGACCTGGCGGTGCCCGATGTCAATGCGGATGACATCGTCCAGCTCATCACCCCCGCCTTCGGCGTGCTGATCCTCACCGCAGAAGCCGTCGGCGTCGCGCGCCAGCTGGCGGTCAAGCACGGCTACCACGTCGACGCCAACCGCGACCTGATGGCGCTGGGCGCCGGCAACCTGGCGGCGGGACTCTCCTCCGGGTTCGTCCAGTCCGGTGGCGCCAGCCAGACCGCCGCGGCCGATGGCGCCGGCGGGCGCAGCCAGCTTGCGTCGATCGTCTGCGCCGGCTTGGTGTTGCTCACCGGTGCGTTCCTCGCGCCGCTGTTCGAGCAGCTCCCGCAGGCGACGCTGGCGGCGATCGTCATCGTGGCGGTCATGGGCTTCTACGACGTCGGTGAGCTCCGTCGCTTCGCCACCATCCGGCGCTCAGCTTTTGTCCTCGCGCTTGTCGCGCTGGCCGGTGTCCTGGTCCTCGGTGTGCTCCAAGGTCTCGTCGTCGCCGCGGGGCTGTCGCTGGTCTACGTCGCCCTGCGGTTGGGCCGCCCGTCGGTCGGCGCGCTCGGCCGTGATCCGGACAGCGGTGCGTGGGGCTGGCTGGACCGCCACCCTGGCTGGACCGTGCCGCCCGGTGTGTTGGTGATCCGCAGCGACGGGCCGTTGTTCTACCCCAACGCCGACAGCGTGCGTGCGCGCGTGCTCGAGACGGTCGCCGGTGCTGAGCCGCGCCCGGACGTCCTCGTGCTCGACCTCTCCCAGTCGGTCGACCTCGACCTTCAGTCGGTCGATGTGATCGCCGAGCTCGCTCGGCAGTTGCGGGCCGAGGGGGTCGAGCTCCGGCTTGCCGCGGTGCGCGCGCCGGCCGCGGTGATCCTGCAGCGCGCCGGCGTCACCCCGGACGTCCCGGCGTCGCCGACCGTCAGCGGGGCCGTCGACGGTGCGGTCAGGCGGCCAGCCCGCTGATCGCGTCGCCGATCAGCTTGGCGCCGATGATCAAACAGAGCACGGCCATGATCACCGTGTTCTCCTTGGCCAGCCAGGCCTTGAGGCCGTCGAGGATCGCGTGCGCGCGCTCGCCCATCAGGAAGAAGATCGCGACCGGGGCGCCCGGGCCGAGCGTGCCGACGACGATGAAGACGGCAAGGGCCACCGCTTGATCGCCGGTGGTCGCACCCGTTGACGCGATGGCCGCGGCGGCGCCCGCGGTCAAGATGAGGTTCTTGGGGTTGATCGCCGAGAGCGCGAAGCCCATCGCCACCGAGCGCCCGGGGGTGAAGGCGTCGATCGTCGCCATCCACTTGGGCAGCGTGGCCGCGTCATCGCCGTGCGGGCGGCCACGCCACTGCTTGACGGCGAGCGCGAGCAGCGCCAAGCCGAGCACCAACTTCAGGATGCTGGTCCAGGTGGCCGGTGCGCCGTCGTCGCTGGCGCTCGCGCCGCTGGAGACCAGCAGGATGATGGTGCCGACGATGCCGAGGCCGGCGACCCAGCCGAGCAGGAACGCCGGGCCGTTGCGGGCGCCGCGCGGCGTGGCGAGCATCAGCACGACGGCGATGATCGGCATCGGGCTGAGCGCGACGCCGACGCCGAACGAGAGGACCTGGCCGATCGCCTCACCCATCGTGCTTGCCCCGGACGACGCAGCGAAAGCCGATGTGGCTCGTCGAGGTGTCAATCGCCTCGCCCTGGCGGGCCGCGGGCCGGAAGCGCAGGCAGTAGGAGGGTGCGCAGAGGTGCGAGCCGCCCTTGATCGTGTTGCGCGGGATCGCCTCGGGCGCAGGCGGCGTGCAACATGATGATGTTGCGGCCGTCGTGAAGCGGTCCGCCGTCCACTCCCACACGTTGCCGCAGACGTCGAAGAGCCCGAAGCCGTTGGGCGGGAACGCGCCGACGGGCGACGTGCCCTCGTAGCCGTCGAGGCGCAGGTTCTCCCAGGGGAAGCGCCCCTGCCACCAGTTGGCCATCATCTTGCCGTGCGGCGCGATCTCCTCGCCCCAGGCGAAGCGCTCGCCGTCCAGCCCGCCGCGGGCGGCGTACTCCCATTCGGCCTCGGTCGGGAGCTCCTTGCCCGCCCAGGCGGCGTAGGCCTGCGCGTCGCCGTGGGCGATGTGGGTGACCGGGTGGCGGTGGCGGCCGCGGACCGTCGAGCCGGGGCCCTCGGGCGCCTGCCAGTAGGCGCCGGGGACGTAGCGCCACCACGCGTGGGCGTCGCGCAGGCTGATCGGGCCGGCCGTGCGCTGGAAGACCAGCGAGCCGGGGACCAGGAGCTCGGGGTCGGCGTCCGGGTAGAGCGCGGGGTCGGGCGCGCGCTCGGCTTCGGTGACGTGACCGGTTTCGGTGACGAAGCGACGAAACTCCTGCACCGTGACGGGGTGGCGGTCGATGGCGAGCGGGCCGACGGTGGCCTGGCGGACCGGGCCCTCCTCGGCGTAGAACTCCTCGCTGCCCATGGCAAACGTGGCGCCGGGCAGCACCACCATGTCCTTGCTCGCGAGGGCGGATGCGCTCGGCATCACGGTGCAGTCTCGCGCCTACTGGGGTGAGGGCGATTCACCCGAACCGGGTGACGGCGGCGGGGCCGGCGGCGCGGCCGCGGCCGCGGCGAGCGCGTCGGCGATCGTCGGGTAGACGGTCTGCAGCTCGGGGTCCTCGTCGACGACCGCGCGCAGGACGTCGCGGACCTGCCCGACGTCGTGGACGAGCAGCAGCGTGACGCCGCGCGCGCGCAACTCGATGGCCGCGTCGTTGAGCATGCGTGCGGCGCTGATGTCGACGAAGGGGATCGCCTCGGCGTCGAGCACAATGGCATTGACATGGTCCTCGGCGGCGTGGCGGCGCAGCTCGCGGCGCACGACGTCGGCGTTGGCGAAGAACAGACCGGCCTCGACGCGCAGGATCGTCGCGTGGTCGGGCAGCCGGTTGTCGGGGCGCCCGCGCACGTCGGAATACTGGTCGTCGGTCCCGGGCACGCGGCCGAGCACCGCGACGCGCGGGCGCGAGGCGCGGTAGAGCAGCAGGGTCAACGAGACGGCGATCCCGATGAACAGCCCGGGCAGCGTGTCGAAGACCAGGACGCCGAGCAGGGCGGCGACCGCGGCGAGGAAGTCGGGCCGCGCCGCCGGGCCGTAGGCCTCGCCCAGCCGGACCGACCACACGCGGTGCAGCGTGACCAGCGCGCCGATGTCCACCAACTCGATCACGGCCGCGATGACCACCGCGGCCAGCGTGGCCTCCGGCAGCTGCTCGAAGAGGCCGGTGAGGAAGAGCAGCGTCACGACGGTGAGGACCGCGACGACCAGTCCCGAGACCTGGCTGTGCGCGCCGGCGCCGCCGTTGACCGCGGTCTTGGAGAGGCTGCCGTTGACGACCATCCCGCTTGCCAGCCCCGACGTCACGTTGGCGGCGCCGAGGCCGATCAGCTCGCGGTTCGCGTCGATCTCATAGTGCTCGCGCGCGGCGTAGGTCTTGGCGGCGCCGAGGCCCTCGGCGAAGCCGACGAGCATCACGGCGATCCCGCCCGCGGCGAGCGCGCCGAAGTCGTGCACGGAGACGTCGGGAACGCCGATCGACGGCAGCCCGGAGTCGATGTGGCCGACGATCTCCACGCCGTGCTGATCGAGGTTGAACAGCTCCACGGCACCGACGCCGAGCGCGACGGCGACCAGTGAGCCGGGGACGACGGGCGCGATGCGGCGCAGCCCGAGCACCACCGCGAGCGAGCCGAGGCCGACCGCGAGCGTCGCGCCCTGCGTGTCGCCGAGCTTGCCGATCACGTCGAAGAGCTTCTCGAAGAAGTCCCCGTCGGAGCCGGAAACGCCGAGCAGCTTGGGGACCTGGCCGATGATGATGGTCAACGCCAACCCGATGATGAAGCCCTTGAGCACGGGCTCGGAGATGAAGTTGGCCAAGAAGCCCAGGCGCAGGATTCCCGCGAGCAGCGCCGCGACGCCGGTGGTGATCGCCAGCGCGGCGGTGAACGCTGCGAAGTCCTGGCTGGCGGGCGCGATGAGGTCGGCCACGGTCGCGGCCGAAAGCGCGGCGGTCGCCGACATCGGGCCGACGATCAGGTGGCGTGAGCTGCCGAAGAGCGCGTAGAAGAGCAGCGCGGGCGGGGCGGCGTAGAGGCCGACGACCGGCGAGACGCCCGCGATCGACGCATAGGCCAACGACTCCGGCACCAGCACCGCCCAGACCGTGAGCCCGGCGATGAGGTCGCCGCGCAACCAGGTCGGTTGGTAGTGCCGCAGCGATGGGAAGAGCCAGGCCACCGGTGCTCGATCGTGGCTGCGCGCCGGGTGGACGGCGTTCACCCGCGCGGGGTGAACGCCCGGCCGTTACGCGAAGCGCGTTCACCCGGCACGAGGGAGGAGGGCTCACCCGTGCACGCACGACGCTCGCCGTCCCGGAACACGAGGAGGAGCACGATGGCTGCCGGTTCACTGGACGCGTCGTTGGAAGATGGCGGGCGCGCCGCAGACGCACCCGAGATCCCGACGTGGGTGATGTTCGTCGCCGGCGGCCTGTCGGTCGCTGTCGGCGCCGCGGCGCTGATCTGGCCCAAGCCGACGCTGCTGGTCGTTGGCGTCCTGTTCGGCGTCTACCTCGCGCTCTGGGGCGCCGTCGCGCTGCTGATCGCCGTCGCCGGAGAGGGCGTGCCGACGGGCGCGCGGATCCTCGGCGTCCTCGTCGGCCTGCTCGGCCTGCTGACCGGCCTCGTCCTGATGGTCCGGCCCGGGCAGTCGGTGCTGACGATCGTCTGGGTGCTTGGCTTTTGGTGGTGCGTGCTCGGGGTGATGAAGCTCATCCGCGGCATCGTCGTTCCGGGCGGCCGATTGTGGAATCTCTTGTGGGGCGTGGTCGGCATCGCGGCCGGCGCGATCCTGCTGGCGTGGCCGGGGATCGGCCTTGGGACGCTGGTCATCGTCGTGAGCGTCAGCCTGATCCTGCAGGGGTTCCTGGAGATCGGGCTGGCCGCGGCGGTGGCGGGGGAGCGGAAGTAAGAGGCGGCTGCTCGGGCGCCCGGGGCGCTCAGTGCGCCGCGTTGGTCGTGCTGCGCACGTGGTCTGTCGTCACCGAGGAGAGCGAGCGGGGAGTGTGGCTCGGTGCGCTGGCCCGTCGTCCGCAGGCCCTTCCCGGGGATCCGTGTCGAGCAATGGGGGTCATAGACCCTTTGCTCGACACAGACTGCCTGCCACGGCGCCGGCGGACGACCGACCTCGCTTCGAGGTGTCAACTCGGCTCGCTCTCTTCGGTGCCGACGGACCACGCCGCGAGCTCCCAGCCAACGTGCGCGCTGAGCGCCACCGACGCTCGCGCCGCCGCCCTCACACCACCTCCGGCTCCCACCGCGCCACGAGCTGGTAGATGATCACCACGTCGAGCACGATGACGAGGATCGCCCAGAGCGGGAAGGCCGAGATGATCCCGAACTGGGCCAGCGCGCTGATCATCGCCATGCCGACGGCCAGCCAGCGGGCGGCGCGGTTGCCGGTAAACAAACCGACCGCCACGAGCGCCATCACCACGCCGATGATCAGCTGGATCCAGCCCCAGCCGGTGAAGTCCCAGACGGTGACGCCCGTGCCGCCGCCGACCGTCACGACCTTGTCGTTGAGGATCGCGCCCAGCCCGTAGAGCGCGCCGAACATGCCGTTGAGAAACAGGATGATCGCGGCGAAGGTGATCCAGCCGTTGGAGCCCGCGCCGGCGGGTAGGTCGTCGTTGCGGGAGGAGGAGAGCGGAGCGGTCGACATAATGTGGATCCCTTCGAGCGTCGTGATGGTGGCGCGCAGACGTTCTTCGCACGCGGGGTGACCAGGCGTCACCCGGGCGGGGTGAGAAGCAAACCCCCGCAGAGGACAATGAACCGGTGTCCGGTCTCTCGTACGGTTGCGCCGTGGGCCGAGTCGACGAGGGACGGATGGTGCCGCGTACGGCGGTCGCCGAGCGGATTGCCGGGGTGGCCGGCGCGGGCGGTGTCGTCGTCGTCGCGGCCGAGGCGGGGACCGGCAAGCGCGTGGTGGCTCGGCAGGCGCTGGAGCGGCTCGCCGGCGAGGACATCGCGCTCCACGATGCTGACCGCTGCGACGCCGGCGGGCTCGTGGCGCTCGGGCGGACGCTTGCGACGCGCGCGACCGGCGCCGGCGCCATCGTCGTCGCGCGCCACGACCCCGGCCTCTGCCTCCACGAGCTCGGCGCGACGGGCCCGGTGCTGGAGCTCGACGGACAGGATCTCGCATGGTCGGAGGCCGAGGTCGCCGAGGGCCTGGAGCGCTGGGGTCTGACCGGTGATGCTGAGTACTTGGCGTCCATTACCGAAGGGTGGTGCGCCGCCGTGCGCCTCGGCGCCTTCGCGGGCGAGCACGCGCTGGCGCCCGCGTCGGCGCCGCTGGCCGACTACCTCTTCGCGGATGCCCTGCGTGGTGTGCCGCCGGAGCTGCGCGACGCGGTGCTGCGCCTGTCGTTCGCCGAGGTCTTCGACGCCGGCGACGTCACCGCCATCATGGGCGACGGTGTCGACGGGCGGCAGACGCTCGCCGCGCTTGGTCGCTGGCGCCTGTTCCTGCGGCCGGCCGGATCGCCGCGGTCAGATACCTGGCGCATGCATCGCCTCGTGGCGGCGGTTGCCCGCCGCCGGCTGGCCCTCGAGGACCCGGCTGCGGCCCGCGTCCTCCGCGCCCGCGGGGCGGTGGGCGCGCAGGACCCGAGTGCCACCGTCGACGCCGCGGTGGCCGATCCGGCGCTCGCCGCCCACGCCTGGGAGCTGCTGCTCGACGGACGCCTGACCCGCCCGTCGTCAGGCGCGCTGGAGCTCGCGCGGTGGGGGACGGCCCCGGCGCGTTTGGCCGCGGCGCTCGGTCTCCTCGCCGTCGGCGATGCCCGCCTCGCG
This sequence comes from Baekduia sp., assembly GCF_035996765.1. NCBI lineage: Bacteria > Bacillati > Actinomycetota > Thermoleophilia > Solirubrobacterales > Baekduiaceae > Baekduia > Baekduia sp. The sequence continues at coordinate 41,561 of NZ_DASYJG010000023.1, read as the reverse complement.
GCGCCGCTGCTCGCGCCGCTGGTGGTCGCCGAGGAGCCCGGCCGACGCGATCCTACGTACCGGCTCGCGCAGCTGATGGTCGCGCGGCTTGATGGTGATCGCGCCGCCGTGGACGAGCGGGCACAGGCGCTGGATCGCCTGCCCGAGGCCGACCTCGGCCTGCGCGCGATGGCCGCGGTCGAGCGGGGCATCCTCGCGCACGACCTCGGGAAGTTCGTCGAGGGCGAGCGCCACTTCGCGATCGGCGCGGGCCTGGCCGGCCACGCCGGCCGGCCCGCGGTGCTCGCACGGGCCCAGGGTGCCCTGGCGCTCTGCTGCGTGGGGTTCAGCCGCCTGCGCGAGTCCGTCCGTCACGCCGAGGCCGCGCTTGCCGAGCCGGCACGCGGGTTGCCCGACGGTCGCGTCCGAGCGTTGCTGGCGCTGGCGCTCTGCGCCTACCTGCGCGACGAGCTCACCGCGGCGGGCGAGCTGATGGTGCAGACGCGGCAGTCGGCGGCGCAGACCCGCGACGACTCGCTCTGGGGGCTCGTCCTGCTCTACGACGCGATCATCGCCGAAGGCCTCGGCGACTACGACCGCGCGCGCTTCGCGCTCGCCGAGGCACGCGCAGCGACCCGCCACCCGGTCGCACGGGCGCGGTGGCCGCTGCTCGACTTCGTGCACGTGCGCCTGCTCGACCACATCGGGCGGGGTGACGAGGCGGCTCGCCTCGCCGCCGCGCTGCCGCGCACGTTGGAGACCGACCTGGCCCACGCGCGCGGGCTGCTGGCCCAGCAGCGGCCGAGCGACGCCATGGCGTTGCTCGCGCCGTCGACTGTCCACGCCGGCACCGACTCCCCGCTGGCCGGCCGCGTCAGCTGGCATCTCGTCACCTTTGCGCTGGCCGCCGTCGCCGCTCAGGACGACGAAGCGGCACACGTCGCCCTCGAGCGCGCGCTGGATCTCGCGGCGCCGGAGCTGCTGCGGCGCCCGTTCGCCGAGGAGCGTGCGCGGTTGCGCCCGCTCCTGAAGCGCCACGGCGCCGGCGCGACCAAGCACGGCGCCTTCGTGCGAGAGCTCCTTGAACGCGGAGGGCCAGTGGAACATGCAGCGACCTCCGACGCACAGCTCCGCGTACCGCTGACCGAGCGTGAGCGGGTGGTGCTCGGCTACCTGCCGTCGACGATGACCGCCGCGGAGATCGCCGCGGCGCTCACCGTCTCCGAGGCGACCGTGCGCACGCATTTGCGCCACGTTTACGACAAGTTCGGCGCCAGGGGTCGTCGCGATGCGGTTGATCGCGCACGCGGATTAGGCCTTCTTGCACAGGATGGGGCCACAAGTCGCGACAGACAGATATCTGACACCTAGATTCCGGACCGAGAATCATCGGTCTCCGATGATGCGCTCCTGCGCGCGGCATGACTGAATGCCATCAACATGGGGCAGCGTCTCAAGCCAAGCCCTCGTGGCGAGACAGCCGGATCGCGCGGCGGGCGCTCGTCGACCCGGCGCCGCGCTGATCGCGATCCGGCCGCTCGTCGTGGCGCGATCGTGCGCCCCCGTCTGCTGGCCGCGCTGGATGCCGGAAGTGAAACTCGACTGACGCTCGTCACCGGCCCGCCCGGCAGCGGCAAGACCGTCCTGCTGTCGACCTGGGTGGCCGCCCGTGAGCTGCAGACGACGCATCTGGTCTCCCTTGAGCCCGCCGATCGCACGGTCGCGGGGCTTTGGAGCAAGCTCTCCCAAGTAGTGGAGACGCCTCGCCAACGTGGGGCACGCGCGGCCCCGGCGACGCCGGAGGCGCTCGTCGAGCGGCTCCTGGAGCTCACGGGGGCCGGCCAGACGCTGATCCTCGACGACCTCCACCTTGCCGACAGCCCGGCGATGCGGGCGACGCTGGCCGCGCTGGTCCGCGCTCCGTCCGGGCCGCGGCTCGTCTTCAGCAGCCGGATCGATCCCGGGCTCGCGCTGCAGCGGCTGCGCCTCGGGGGCGCGCTGACCGAGATCCGCGGCCCCGATCTGGCGTTCACGCCCGACGAGGCCCGCGCCGTGCTGGCCAAAGATGCCATCGCGCTCTCGCCACCGATGCTCCAGCGGCTGTGGGCGCGCACCGAGGGCTGGGCCGCTGGCCTGCGCCTGGCCGCGCTCTCGCTGGCGGGCCACGCGGATCCCGACGCCTTCGTGGAGGACTTCGCGGGCGACGATCGGGCCGTCGTCGCCTATCTCATCGAAGAGGTGCTGGAGCGCCAGAGCGAGGAGGCGCGCGAGCTGCTGCTCGCCACCGCGGTGGTCGACCAGATCAGCGCGCCGCTGGCCAACGCGCTGACCGGTCGCAACGACGCGGTGGCGATCCTCGACGGTCTGCTGCACGCCAACGCGTTCCTGGTGCCGCTGGACCGTCGCGGCGAGTGGTTTCGCTATCACGCGCTCTTCGCCGATCTGCTGCGGTCCCAGCTCGCCCGCCGCGGGCCGGTGGCCGTCGCGCGCCAGCACCGCCGCGCCGCTCATTGGTTCGTCGAGCAGGACCGTCCGCTGGATGCGCTGGGCCACGCGGTCAGCGCAGAGGACTGGGACGGCGCGACCGCGATCCTGGCGGATCGCTGGCTGGAGCTGCGCGACGTCGACGGCGGTGCGGCAGTCGATCGCGTGCTCGCGGCCTTCCCGCCCGATGCGATCGACGCGCGGCCCGAGGCGGCCCTTGTCGCAGCGGTGCGCTGCCTGGACCATGGCGATTCGGTCCGCGCCGAGGCGCACCTGCTCGCCGCCGGCCGCCTGCGCCATCGCCTCTCCGGCAATCGCCGCGCCGTCTTCACCCGCGGTCTCGCGCTCGTGCGCCTGCTGCGCGCCGGGCGTGACGGCGACGTCGACGGTGGCTTGCACGAGCTGCCGGTGATCGTCACGTTCGGCCATCAGGACTCGCCGCGCTCGCGCGAGGCGCTGGCGCGCGCGCACCTGGAGATCGGCCGGCTCGAAGCGGCGGACGGCACCGACGGTGCCGAGCGCCGGCTGCGGGTCGCCGAGCAGCTGGCCATCGGCAGCACGCGGCCCGAGCTGGCGCTGGAGGCCCAGGCGCAGCGGGCCTGGTTGTATGCCCTTGACGGCCAGCTGCGCGCCGCGCGGCTGGCCGCCGACGCCGCGGTGGCCCACGCCGGGCTGCTGCCTTCACCGCCGTCGGGGCTCCTGGCCGGGGCGCTGGTCGCGGCCGAGGCGGGCGATCTTCGCCACGGCGCCGAGCAGGTGCGCGCCGCGCGTGCGGCCCTGCCGGGCGATGCGGTCGAGCCCGGCCGGCTGCGGCGACTGGAGATCGCGTTCGTCGATGCCCGCCTGGCGCAGGCCGGCGGCCGTGCCGAGGCCGAGGTGGCCTGCGAGCAGCTGCAGGATGCGCTGACCGGCTGGACGCCGCCGCGACGGCTGGGCGACGAGGCGCATGCGGCCGCCGCCGAGCTCCTGACCAAGCTCGGGCGTCCTGACGAGGCCCTGACCGATCTCCCCGCGCTCCCCGACCGGCGCAGCGGCGGCACCATCGCTGTCGCGCGCGTCGCTGCCCTGCTCGCGCTGCGCCGCAGCGAGCAGGCGCTTGGGGAAGGCGAGCGTGCGACGGCCCGCGAGTGGCTCCCGCTGCCCGCGGCCGTCGCCGCCGCCGCGCTGACCGCCGCGGCGGCCGAGGCTGAGGGCGACCGCGGTCTTGCGCAGCGCTACGCCGAGCAGGCGCTCGACCTTGCCGAGCCTGAAGGCGTACGTCTTCCGCTGGCCGCGGCGCTCGGCGAGCTCGACCCCGTCTTGCGCCGGCTGCTGCGCTTCGGCACGTCTCATCGCTCATTGATTGGCGAAGTCATCGAATTGGCTCGGTCTGGGAGCGCCCCGTCGTTGGCCGACGTCGCGCCGCTCGACGACACGCTGAGCGACCGCGAGCTTGCGGTGCTGCGCTATCTGCCGACGCTGCTCTCCTCGACTGAGATCGCCGGCGAGCTCTTCGTCAGCGTCAACACCGTCAAGAGCCACCTCAAGGGCGTCTACCGCAAGCTCGGGGTCGGCAACCGGCGCGAGGCCGTCGAGCGCGCCCGTGACCTTGGGCTGATCGCGGTCAGCGGTCTCAGCGTGGAGCGTCGTCCTTCGGTTGGGCGGGCGGGTCAGGATTCGCCCGACCCGAACGCGGGCTGAGCCGTCGCGCTTCCAGGAGCTCGCACCCCAGCTCCTGGAGGCGGGCCAGCACGCCGCGCAGCTCGGCCTGGTCGAGGACGCGGCCGCGCAGCACGGTCTCGGTCGGCTCGAAGGCCCGTAGGGTGTCGGCGAGCTCGGCGACGACCGCGTCGCTCAGCGTGCCGCGGACGCGGATCTCGTAGAGGTCATCCACCCGGCTCGACCTGTCGCACATCGATGAGCTCGAGGCCGCGATCCGACAGGCGGTCGAGGAGCGCGCGCAAGGCGTCGGCGCCGTCGACGTCGCTGCGCAGCACCGTCATCGCCGGACGCTCGTGGGCCTCGAGCCCGTCGAGATCGGCGAGGAGGGCGTCGCTGACGTGGCCCTTGACGCTGATCTCATATGCCGTCATCCGACGATGGTGCAAGGGGGGCGGAGGAGGCGGCGTCACCCAGCGCGGGTGAACCGCGCTCACCCCGGCGGGGGTGAGGCTCTCGCCGTGCTGTCGCGCGTGCTGCTGAGCCTTGCCTGCCTGGTCGCCATCGTCGCGGCGCTCGGGGCTTGGGCCGATCGCCAGCTGCTGAACACCGACGAATGGGTCACCACGAGCGGCACGCTGCTGCGCGACCCGGCGATCCAGAGCGCGACGGCCGCCTACCTCTCCGACCAGCTGGTCGACGCGCCACAGGTCACCGCGAGGCTGCGCGAGGGCCTGCCCCCGCGGCTGGCGCCGCTGGCCGGTCCCCTGACCGCCGGCGTCGGCGAGCTGGCCGACCGCACCGCCAAGCGCGTGATCGCCTCCGGCGCCTTCGGCAAGGTCTGGGACGAGACCAACCGCCGCGCGCACGAGCAACTGCTGGCGGTCATCAACGGTGACAGCGGCGTGCTGGCCTCGCGCGGCGTGATCCTCGACCTGCGCCCAGAACTCGGCGTGCTGGCCGAGCGCATCGGGGTCACGCCGGGCCGGACCGGCGACCAGGGCCGCGTGCGCGTCCTGCGCGGCGACACCTTGGACTCCGTGCGCAAGGCGGTCAAGCTCCTGCGCGACGTGCGCTGGGGCAGCCTCGCGTTGTTGGTGATCTTGCTCGTGGCTGGTGTCGCCGTCGCGCCCAACCGCCCGCGGGCGCTCGGCGGCGCCGGCGCGGCGCTGATCATCGCCGGCCTGCTCATCCTGGTCGTGCGCCGCGTCGCGGGCACCTACGTCGTCGACCAGGTCTCGGCGCACGGCGCCGGACAGCCGGCGGCCGAGGCCACGTGGCGGATCGCGACCTCGCTGCTGGCCGACATCGCGGTGACCGGGATCGTCCTCGGCCTGGTGCTTGCCGCGGGCGCGTGGCTGGCCGGCGGAACGGGCTGGGCGCGCTCGGTCCGGCGCTTCACGGCGCCGGTCCTGGTCGACCACCCGGAGCTGGCGTTCGCGGTCGTCGTCGCAGTGTTGGCGCTGCTCGTGCTCGGCGGTCTGCTGCCCACCGTCGGCGGCGGCTGGGCCGTGCTGATCTACCTCCTGCTGGCCGGGGCCGGCGTTCTCGCGCTGCGCCGCACCGCCGAGCAGGAGCGCATCACCCCCGCCGGGTGACGGCGCATCACCCACGTCACGCCGAGTATCGGAGGCCGAAACCACCGACGGAGCGGAGCCCACCGTGAGCAACCTGATCGCCATCGCCTATCCCGACATGTCCACCGCGCAGCAGGTTGCCGCCAACCTCAACGAGGCGCGCAAGGGCCACCTGGTCGAGCTCGACGACCTCGTCCTGGTCGAGCATCGTGACAACGGCAAGATCAAGCTCCACCAGCCGTCGATGGCCAGCACGGGCGCGCTCGGGGGCGCGGCATGGGGCGGGCTCATCGGCCTGCTCTTCCTCGTGCCGTTCTTCGGCATGGCGATCGGCGCCGCGACGGGCGCCGCCGCGGGCGCGATGAGCGACGTGGGCGTCGACGACAACTTCATGAAGGAGCTCGGCGAGAACCTGCAGCCGGGCAACGTCGCGCTGGTGGCGCTCGTGCGCAACGCCAACATGGAGAAGCTGCTCGCCGACGTGAAGATCCCGGGCACGATCATCCACTCGTCGCTGGACGAGGAGAGCGAGACGGCGCTGGCCGAGGCCCTGGCAAAGGCGGGCTCATCGGCGCCCTGATCAGGACGCTCGTAGCCCGCGCGCGGCGCATCGTCGAGCGCCTGCTGGCGATCGAGATCGTCGATAAATCGCTGGTCGTCGGCGCTCAGGCGTTCAGCGCGCTGATCCCGCTGCTGATCGTCCTGGCGTCGCTCAGCTCGCACGACGGCAGCTCGTTCGCCGATGCGATGATCAAGCGCTTCGACCTCTCGGGCGACAGCGCCGATGCCGTGCACACGGCGTTTGCCGCGCCGGCGTCGGGCAGCACGGTCACGATCCTCGGCGTCCTGCTCGTCGTCTTCTCGGCGCTGAGCTTCAGCCGGACGCTGCAACGGGTCTTCGAGCTCACCTGGGACCTTCCCCGCCGGGGGATGCGCGGGACGCTGGCCGGTCTGCGCTGGCTTGCCCTCGTCGTCGTCTACTTCGCGTTGCACCCGCTGCTGGGTGGCTCGCTGCACGGCCTCATCGGCGTGGTGCTCTCGCTCGCGGGCGCGTTCCTGCTCTGGCTGCTGACGCCCTACCTGCTGCTCGACGGCCGTGTGCCGTGGCGCCGGCTCATGCCGCAGGCCGGCCTCTGCGCCGTCGGGATGACCGTCCTCGGGGTGGGGTTCGCGATCTACATCCCGCGCGCGATGAGCACCTCCGCGGCGGAGTTCGGCGCCATCGGCGTCGCCTTCACGCTGCTGAGCGTGCTCTGGGCCGGCGGCTTCGTCGTCGTCGGCGCGGCGGCGATCGGCTCGCTGGACTGGCACCCGACCGAGACCGCTACGGAACCGTAAGCGCTCCGTCGTCGTCTGTCAGCGAGGCCGGCTCGGCGTCGTCGGCCTCGCGCAGCTGCGCCATCCGCACCCGCCGCGGCGCGCCGGCCTCGCGGATCACGATCTTGATGGTCGCCGCGAACGGCACGGCGAGGATCGCGCCGACGACGCCCAGCAGCGAGCCGGCGATCAGCACCGCCACGATCGTCGTGAAGGCCGACAGCTCGACCGCCCGCCGGTAGACCAGCGGGTAGACCACGTAGTTCTCGATCTGCTGGTAGACGAGCTGGATCACCAGCATCACGATCGCCGCCGGCGTCGAGACGGTCAGCGCGACCGCGACGAGGATGACCGCCGCGACCGTCGCCCCGACCTGCGGGATGAGATCCAAGAACCCCGTGATGACCGCGAGGACGATCGGGAACGGCAGGCCCAGTGCCCACGCCGACAGGCCGGCGACCGTGGCCGCGATGCACGAGATCGCGACGTTGCCGACTAGCGAGTTGGAGACCGCGCGGATGCACTCCTCCAGCACCGGATGCCAGCGCCGCTCGACCTCTGGCGGGGTGAAGCCAAACAGCCAGTCGGTGATCGTCGGGCGCTCCATCAACAAGAACAACGCCAAGAAGGTCAGCGTGACCAGCGAGAGGATCGAGCCAAACGCGCCGCCGGCGATGCCGAGGACCGTCGTGGCCGCCTCGGGCAGCCCGGCGGCGAGGTCCTTGAGCGCGTTGCGGATCGTGTCGTCGATCCCCGCGCTGTTGACCAGCTGCTGGAAGCCGTCGGTGTGGGTGAGCTGGTCCCAGTAGGCGGGCAGCTCGTTGACGAAGTCGGTGATCTGGTCCCACAGCGGCCCGGCGGTGACCAGGACGATCGCGAAGACCGCGGCGAAGAGGGCGGCGAAGGTCGCCAGCGCGGCGCGGCCGCGCCGCCAGCCGCGGGCGACGAGCGCACCCACCGGCGGGTCGAGGCCCAAGGCCAGCACGCCCGCGACGAAGATCGACAGCAGCGTTCCCGCCGACAGGATCGCGAGCAGGACGAAGCCCCCGAACACGGCGACGGTCACCAGCGTGCGCAGGGGGATGACGATCGCGACAGGCTTGGGTCCGGGCCGCAAAGCACTGCCATCCTGCGCGCTGCCGGGGTGACGCTCGCTCACCCGCGCGGGGTGGTCCCGTCGAAGGCCGTGTGGCCGAGCGCCGCCAGCCAGCCGCACAGCACCTGGTGGACGTGCGCGGCGCCGACGATCTCCTGCTCGGGTGCCGGCAGCGTGGCCGGGGCCAAGATGAAGGGGAACGACTGCGGGCCGCCGAGGCCGCCGTGGGAGCCGACGAGCTCCTCGAAGGCCGCCACCTCCTCGGTCTGTGGCCAGTAGGTGCTGTTGACGACGATGTCGGGGCAGTGAGGAAAGGCGGCCGTGCGGGCGACGTGCGCAGCGGCGCGTGGGCCGAAGGGCGCCAGCGGGTCGGCGCCGGTGACGGCGCCACCGTCGCGCAGCTCGTGCTCGCCGCCGGCGCCGAGCACGAGGTCGCCGCGCGCCTCGTCGCGCACGAGCACGAAGCCGATGCCTGGGTGGGTGAGCAACGCGGTGAGCAGCGCCGGGTAGTTGGTGTCGATGGTCGCGCGGCTGACGCGGCCGGGCAGGCGCGGGAAGGAGATCAGGCCGAGGCAGCCCGAGGCCATGACGACGATCTCGGGGAGCTCCTTGTCGTCGGGCATCGTCGTCTCCTCGATCTCGACGCGGCGTCCGGAGAGCGTGCGCACCGCGCGGGCCGGCGCGCTGTCGCCGGTCGCCGCCTCGGTCAGCACGGCCTTGATCTGGCCGCCGGCCTCGTCGCTGTCGCCCTCGCTCGCCTGGCCGATCCGCTTGGGCTCCGCATCGCACGCCTCGCGCACAAGCGCTTCCAGCGTCGTGCCGTAGCGGTCGGCGAACGTCGCGCCTTGGGTCTGGCCGTGGTCGGAGAGGACGATCAGCTCGTAGGGGCGCGGCCCCTGCGCGGCCGCGTGCGCGATCCGCGCGATGCGGCGGTCGACGCGGCGCAGCACCGAGAGCGCGTCGGCGCGCTCGATCCCGGAATGGTGAGCGACCTCGTCGTAAGCGAGGAAGGTGGTGTAGACGGTCGGTCGTCCGGCCTGGATGTCGCCGACGACCGCCTCGACCTGGAGGTCGAGCTGGATCGCCGTGGCGAAGGCCCGCAGCGGCGCGTAGCTCAGATGGCGGGGGACCCGCGGGCGCTCGTCGCGGCGCCGCTGTCCCAGGGCGAACCACAGCTCGGTGGCCATGTCGCCGATCGTCAGCAGCAGCGTGCGGGCGACGTTGAACGGGCTGGCGAAGTAGGTGTAGTAGTCGGCGCCGAGCTTGCCGCGCCGCACGTCGAGCACGGTGCTCATCGTCAGCAGCGAGTGCGGGGCGTCACCGGAGAGGATGTTGGCGCGGCTGGCGCCGTCGTCGTGCAGCAGCCCGCGGCCGTTGGAGACCCGTCGCTCCAGCTCGGCGGCGTCACGCGGGTGGTTGGTGACGATCGGCCCGCCACGCTCCTTCTCCCACCAGCGGAAGGCCGGCATGTCCTCGTTGTCGCCGTGCAGGATCCCGGCCTGGCAGGCGCCGGTCTGCGACGACCAGTCGGTCTCCCAGCGGGTCAGCACGTGATCGCCGTCGGCGATCCACTGCGCCAGCGTCGGCACGTGGCCGTCGCGCAGCGCGCGCTGCAATATCTCGTGGGCGAGGCCGTCGATCTCCAGGAACAGGACGCCGGGCACCGTGCTGCGGATCGGGTCTGACGGCTGCGAGCGGCGGCGAGCGAGATGGGAGGCAAAGCGCGCGTCGTCGTCGATCGAGAGCGCCGCGGCCACCAGCGTGGAGAGCGCGGTCACCGCCAGCGTCACGATGATCGCCGTGCCCAGGCCGTCGACCGTCAGGGCCGGCACGATCGCCGCGACCAGCAGCAGCATCGCGCCGTTGAGCACCAGCGCCGCGCCGCCGATCGTGAGCACCGTCAGCGGCAGCGCGATCCGCGCGAGGAGTGGCCACAGCAGCCCGTTCAGCAGACCCGAGATCGCGGCCGCGGCCAGCGCCGGACCAACCCCACCCACATCGAACCCCGGCACGATCGGGCTGAGGACCAGCAGCGCACCGGCGGCGGTCACGACCGACACCGCCGCCCGCAGGCCGAGGATCTGGCGCATTGGGGCGAGTCTGCCGGTTTCCGGGGCGAGGTGGGTTCACCCGCCGCGGGTGAACCGCAGGCGTGCGTCCTGGCCGGCGGTCGAGCCCTTACGCGCTCGCCTGATCGAGCTCCTTCTCAAAGGCCTTGGCGTCGGTGTCGAGCTGCTTCTCGATGCGCTTGTTCGCGCGGCGCAGCTCGCGGTCGAGCGTCTCCTCGAGTTGGGAGCGGCCGACGATGACGAGGGCGGCCTCGCCGGCGTCGAGGGTCTCGCCGAGCTCCTTGACGTCGCCGCGCGACATGCCGTGCCAGAGGTGGCCGACCACGCCGCCCGCCGCGCCGCCGACGATCGCGGTGCCGATGATCGACGGCGGGAAGAGGATGCCGACCAGGGCGCCGACGCCGATCCCGGTCCAGGCCCCGTGCTGGGTCGGCTTCTCGTGCTTGTGGACGTGGACCTTCCCGTCGGCGTCCTTGGTGACGAGCGCCGCGTCGTAGGTGCCCACGACGCCACCGGCGTGCAGCTCCTGGAGCACCTCGTAGTCCTGGCGGGCGTCCGCCTCGCTGTCATAGGCCGCGACGTAGAGGAAGACCGGGTCATCGGCCATGTCGTGCTCCTTTGCGCTGGGAGAGTTCGTCTGTGCAGCATGGGGCGCCGTCGGGCGATCCGTCCTCACTCCCGAAGGGTGATCCCGGAAGTCCAGGCTCATCCCTGCTGGGTGAGGATCAGTCACCCAGTCGCTCGCGAACCTCCCGAGGGTCACCCACGCCACGACGGGGAGGTCCTACATGTCCATGCTCGACTCCGGTCTCGAAGAACGCGAACCGCGACGCCAAGCCACCTACGACGAGCCACAAGGCGCCGGCTGGCTGATGTTCGCCGGCATCATGCTGCTCATCGCGGGCGTGCTGAACGTCATCTACGGCATCGCGGCGATCGGCAACTCCAACTTCTTCATCAACGACCAGAAGTACATCCTCAGCGACCTCAAGACGTGGGGCTGGGTGACGCTCATCATCGGCGTGCTGCAGGTCGTCGCGAGCTTCTCGATCTGGGCCGGCAACCAGTTCGGCCGCTGGTTCGGCATCGGCGCCGCCGCGCTCAGCTCCATCGGCGCGCTGCTGTCGATCCCGGCCTACCCCTTCTGGTCGCTGGCGATCTTCGCCGTCGACATCCTCATCATCTATGGGCTCGCGGCCTACGGGGGACGCCACCAGCCGGTGTGAGCAGGCGGATGTGCTGCTCCCGGAGGCGGCCACCCTTGACAGCTAAGTCTCAGTTGTTCGCATATTTGGCGGACTAAGTCCCTATAGTTTCCCTAGGGCCCGCCATGAGCACCGCTAACTCCCCGTTCTCGCTGGAGCAGCAGCCTGAGGTCTTCGCCTCTGACGCGACGACCTCGGGCGCCGTCCACCGCGCGGTGGTCCGCGGCGAGGCGGTGCAGATCGCGCGCGGACTGTATACGCGCAACATGGAGGAGCCGATCGCATCGGTCGTCCGGCGCAATTGGACCGCCGTCGCCGCTCACTACGTCCCGGGTGGCGTCGTCGTGGATCGGAGTGCGTTCGAGGCCAAGCCCTCCGACGACGGCTCGCTGTTCCTCGACGGGGGACGCGAGTGGGGAACCAATCGCACCTACTCCGTGCAGGGCTTGCTCATCAAGTCTCGCAGCGGACCCGGGGCGCTACCCGGCGACATGCCGCACATGAACGGGCTGTCGTTCTCCAGCCGGCCGCGAGCTTGGCTGGACAACATGCGACCGTCGCGAGCGCGCCAAGGGGTGTCGCGCACGCTGATGCCGGCCGAGCTCGAGCGCGAGCTGAATCGGCTCGTCTCCATCCGTGGCTGGGATGCGCTCCAAGAGCTACGCGACCAGGCGCGTGGCCTCGCGCCGGACATGGAGGGTGACGAAGAACTGCGTGTGCTCGAGGACCTCATCGGCGCTCTGCAGGGCACGCGTGATGTCGTCTTGTCGACATCGGCGGCCCAGGCTGCTCAGCGCGGTCAAGCCTTCGAGGCGCGCCGGGCCGAGCTCTTCGGAACGTTGCAGTCGGCGCTGCTGGTCGAGCACTTCCCCCGGCGTCCCGAGCAGCCTGGCTCGTTCCCCGCCCTGTCGTTCATCGAGGCCTATTTCTCCAATTGGATCGAAGGCACCGAGTTCGATCTCGAAGAGGCCGAAGAGATCGTCTTCGAGCGGGCAATTCCCGAGGGCCGGTTCACGGACGCCCACGACATTCTCGGGACGTTCGACCTCGTCAACGACCCGACCAGGCGCCGCGAGCTTCCCGGCGATGCCGACGAGCTGATCGCGTTGCTGCTGTCCCACCATGCCGCAATGCTCGAGCGCCGTCCGGAGGCGCGACCAGGACAGTTCAAAGAGCGCGTCAACCGCGCCGGAGCCACGACGTTCGTGCATCCTGACCTCGTGGAGGGCACCCTGCGTGAGGGGTTCCGCCACCTTGAGGCGCTTCCGGCCGGGATGGCGCGCGCGATCTTCTCCATGTTCCTCATCTCCGAGGTCCATCCGTTCACGGATGGCAACGGCCGGATTGCACGAGTGATCATGAATGCTGAGCTCTCCGCCAACCAACAGCAGCGCATCGTCATCCCGCTCGTCTACCGCGACAACTACCTGCAGTCGTTGCGGTTGCTGTCGCGCAACGGCGATCCAGCCGCGCTCATCCGTGTCCTGGATGTCGCGCAGCGCTACACCGCGTCGATTCCCTGGCAGGATCTCCGAGCCGCCGAGCAGGCGCTGCGCGACAGCAACGCCTTCGTCACCCCTGACGAGGCACACGAGACCGGCGCCCGGCTGAAGCTGCCCCCGAGCGCCTCCTGAGTTCGGCGACATCCGCCGATTTCTCCTGCAAACCGATCAAAGAATGGCTTCAGCGGCCGATGAGACGGGTGCTGAACGCCACGGGCTGTCCCGGGCGACCTATGGAAGGGAAACCCATGAAGCGCAAGCCGTTGAGCATCATCGCTGGACTTGCAGTTGTCGGTGCCATCGCCGCCGGAGGCGCGGCGTTCACCGCAAGCAACACGATCCCGGACACCGTGATGGGCTTCGGGACGTCGAACATCACCGGTGCGACGGCGACGTCGCTGACCTACACGCGATCGCCTGACGGGAGCCACATCATCTCGGCGACCCTGGTCTTCACCGGTGACATCCACACCAGGACCGTCGAGGCCGGCTTCAACGCCAATGCCCTGGACACCTGCGACCCCGGCGTCTTCGCCTCCGGCAACACGACCGTTGACTGCACCATGAGCACCCCGGAGCCGACCGCCGGCGCCACCACGTTCAACGTGGCGGTCAGCTAGGCGAGCCCCGCTCGCGGGTGGGGATGGTCCGTCGCTGTCAACGGGCCGTCCCCACACACCGCGCGGAGCTGGGCGACGGGGAGACCGAGCGGGAACGTGCGACAGCTCCGCACACGCCTGATCACGGGCGCGACCTTCCTGCTCCTCGCCGTCGCGTGGCTGATCGCGGGCCCCGCACAGCTTGGTGGAACGACGACCTATGTCACGACCCACGGCATCAGCATGCAACCGCGGTTTCACACCGGCGACCTCGCGCTGGTGCGACCGGCTGCCGACTACCGGGTCGGAGAGATCGTCGCCTATCGCAGCAGCGTGCTGCGCCGCGTCGTGCTGCACCGCATCATCGCCCGCCACGGCGACCGCTACACCTTCAAGGGCGACAACAACAACTTCGTCGACCCGATCCGTCCTGGCGGCGACGAGCTCATCGGCCGGCTGTGGGTGCGCGTGCCGCGGGGCGGAGCGATCCTCTCGTGGCTGCGCATCCCCGCCATCGCCGCGCTGCTCTTCGGAGGGATCGCGCTGCTCCTGCTCTGGCCCGCGCGCCGGCGGCGGCGCCGCCGCGATCGCCACCGCAGCAAGGCCGGCGCGCGTCCTCGAGGAGCACCGTCGATGACCGGTCGGTCGATGCGGATGGTCAGCCCGAACGCGCAGCTGCTCGTCGGCACCTGCGGCGTCGTGGCTGCGCTCTGTGTGCTCGTCGGCCTGCTCGCCTGGACGCGCTCGGCGACCGATCCCACCGCGGCGAAGATCGCCTACACCCACAAGGTGCGCTTCTCCTATCGGGCCGACGCGCCGGCCGGCGCCGTCTACCCGAGCGGCACCGTCAAGACCGGCGACCCGATCTTCCTGCGGCTCGTGCGCCAGGTCCGGGTCAAGGTCGCCTATCAGCTTGCCTCAGCGGCTCCGGCGCAGGTCGGCGGAACCCAGACGATCCTCCTGCGGCTGAGCAGCCCGACGGGGTGGAGTCGGACGATCCGGCTGCAGCCGTCGACGCCATTTCGCGGTTCTGACAGCAGTGCCTGGGTTGTGCTGGATCTTGATCAGCTGCAGGCCCTGATCGCCCGCGTCGATGCGCTGACCGGTACGCCCGCGGGCTCGGCGTTCACGGTGGACATCATGCCCCGGCTGCACGTCAAGGGGACGCTGGCCGACGAGGCACTCGACGATCGCTACAACCCGGAGCTGAGCTTCCAGCTTGATCCGCTGCAGTTGCGCGCGGCCAACGCGGGCGCCGGCGCGCCGGGTGCTGCGCCCGCGGGCGGGAGCTCTGGCTTCACGCAGAGCCGCGTGGGAAGCGTCGCCGCGACCGTCGCAACCCCCAACCACCTGCGCCTGGGCGGCCATGGACTCCGCGTCGCGACCGCGCGCTGGCTCGCGCTGGTCGGCTTCCTGTTCGCCCTCGCCGTGGCCCTGCTCACGACGATTCGCGAGCGCCGCCGGCCGCAGGATCTCTCAATGCAGATCCACGCCCGCTACGGGCATCTGATCGTTCCGATCGCGGCGATCATGCACGACCCGAGCCAGCCGGTCGTCGACGTGATGAGCATCGATGCGCTGGCTCAGGTTGCAGAGCGCTGCGAGCGGGTGATCTTGCATCACCATCGGATTGGAGCGGAGAGTTACCTCGTGGATGATGAGGGGACGCTGTATCGCTACCAGCCGCGGCCGGCGGCGCCGCTGCAAGAGGTTGCCGCAGCGTAGGGTTCGGGTTGGTTGGCCCGCGGCGTTCGGGTCGAGGAGAGTGAGCGGGGTCGGCGGCTCGAGGCGCTGCTTTGTCCTCCGCCGGCGCCGCGGCGGGAGATCCGGGTCGCTTCGTGGTGAGGAGGACACGGATCGGCCGGAAGCTCGAGCAGGGGGCGGGCCTGTTGGCGGACGGATGCTGTCCGTAAAGAGGCCCACCCGCTCGCGGACTGCCGTGGCCGACCAAGGCGGGCCTGTACACGGACGCAGCACGTCCGCCAACAGGCCCACCCTCCCCAAGGCCCCGGCGGATGACGAGCCGACGCCGCGAGGCGCCGGTCCCGCTCACTCTCCTAACCCGCGGCACACCGGGTCGCGGCCCCATCGCCGCGGCCCGGATCACCTCTCAACCCGCCGCCCTGCGTCGCCTCTTTGGCAAAACGGTTCGCCGGTCCGTCACGCTGTCGGCGTGACCTCCGCGCGCCGACTCTCCTGGTTGGGCCACGCCACCGTCCTGATCGAGGTCGGTGGCGCGCGGCTGCTGACCGATCCCGCCCTCCGCGGCCAGCTGCTGCACCTGCGTCGTCAGTCAGCGCCGGCCGCGGTGCCCGACGAGCTCGACGCGGTCCTGATCTCCCATGTCCACCACGATCACCTCGACCGTGGGTCATTGCGGCTGCTCGCGCGCGCGGGCACCGAGATCGTCGTCCCCGTTGGCGCCAAGGCGCTTGTTGCCGACCTCGACTTCGCAAGCGTTCACGAGGTGCAGGTGGGCGACACCGTCACGCTCGGCGGTGGCGCCGTGGTGCGCGCGGTCGCGGCCTGGCATCCGTCGCGCCGGCACCCGCGCGCACCCGAGATCCCGGCCCTCGGCTACGTCGTCGATCGCGTGTGGTTTGCCGGTGACACCGATCTCCACGACGACATGGCGGCGCTGCGCGGCCAGGTCGACGTCGCGCTGCTGCCGGTCTGGGGCTGGGGGACGACGCTCGGTCCAGGACATCTCGACCCCGGCCGCGCGGCGGAAGCAGCCGCGCTCGTCAAACCCCGCACGGCGATCCCCATCCACTGGGGCACCTACTTCCCGCTGGGACTGGCGCGCCGCCACCCCGCGCTCCTGCACGAGCCGCCGCAGCAGTTCAAGGCCGCCGCCGCGACCGTCGCGCCCGACACCGAGGTCGTGGTCCTCGAACCGGGCGCGACGTGGACCGACGGCTGAGCCGGCCTGCGGTCAGGCCGGCGCGGAGGCCCGAGCGCCGGGGGCCTCCTCCCGCCAACGCTCCTCGAGCAGGCGCATCATCGGCGGGTAGACGACCAGGTGGCGAAACGGATTGATGGCGGCCATGTAGAGGTTGCCCAACAGCCCGTTGGGCTTGACGTACACGGCCATCTGACCGTGGTAGCCGTCGCCGGTGTCGTCGGGCACCCAGCTGAGGTGCATGATCCCGTGGACCGTCTTGTTGGCGATCTCGGCGGCGAACTCGTCATCGGTCAGGTACAGCGGGGTGAAGGGAAGGACTGCGAACTCCGGGCCTGCCGGAGCGTCGCGCAGGTCCTCGGGGAGCCGGTCGCGGAGCGTCGGCACGCGCGTGCCGACGCCGGTGTCGGGGTCATCCCAGCCCAGCACGCCGCCAACCTTCCACCGGATCGCCCACAGCGCGCGGGCGATCCGCGACGGGGTCTCCGCGGTGTCGCCGGCAACGATGCCGCCGACCAGCAGTGGGAAGTCGTCCGGGCCGCCGGGGGTCGGCAGCGCCCACACGTCTTCGAGACGGAAGTCCGTGGCGATCTCGTGGATGCGCCAGGGGCGGGAGGTGTGTGCGGTGTTCGGAAGTTTCATCTCGTCCGTCTCCTTCTATACGGTGCCGTATAGAACAGGCTAGCCTTGACCATGTGGTGGTGTCAAACCGAACCGCTACGCGAGAGGACTGACAACGATGCCCGCGACCCGCACCCTGCGCAGTGAATGGATCGATGAAGGCCTGCGCGCGCTGGCCGCCGGCGGGCCGGACGCCGTCCGGGTCGAACCGCTGGCCAAGGGGCTCGGCGTCAGCAAGGGCGGCTTCTACTGGCACTTCGACAACCGCGGTGTCTTCCTTGATGCGCTGCTGGATAGCTGGGAGCAGCAGAGCCTTGACGAGGTGATCGAGCGCGTGGAGTCGTCAGGTGGAGACGGCAGGGCGCGGCTGTGGCAGCTCTTCTCGTTGGCCTCCGCCGCCGGCGACCTGTTGCGGATCGACCTCGCCATCCGCGACTGGGCCCGGCGCGAGGAGGCCGTCGCCAAGCGCCTGCGCCGCGTGGACAACCGGCGCATGGACTACCTCCGTTTGCTCTTCGGTGACTTCTGCTCAACCGACGACGAGGTCGAGGCCCGCGCTCTGCTCGTCGGCTCGCTCTGGATCGGCAGCCACTTCATGGCTGCCGACCACGGGGCGCGCAGCCGGGCAGAAGTGCTGGAACTTGCCGTCAGGCGCCTGCTGGCCTAGCGGTGAGCCAGCGCAGGACCTCGCCCGCGTGCGCGTCAGGCGGGAAGATGGGGTAGAAGACGTGTTCGATCGCGCTGTCCTTGATGATCAGCGTCAGGCGCCGGTAGCGCGTCTCTCCGCCGGCTTCGAACGTCGGCAGCCGCAGCTGGTCGGCGAGTTGTAGGTCTTGGTCGGAGAGCAGCGAGAACGGCAGATGCAGTCGTGCGGCCGCCTCGGTCTGGTCTTCGGTGCTCTGGCTGGAGAGTCCGTAAACCGCGTCGGCACCCGCGGCGAGCATGTCGGCGTGGTGATCGCGGAAGGCGCAGGCCTCGGGCGTGCAGCCACGGGCGCCGGGGATCATGTCCCAGCCGTCGGGGGGCGCCTCGCCCGGGCGGCCGGTCATCGGGTAGACGTACAGCACGGTGCGGCCGTCGCCGAGCTCGTCGAGCGCCACCGCGGCGCCGGTGGTGCTGGGCAGCACGAGGGACGGCATCGCGAGCGTCGGCAGATGGCGTGCGGCGCCGTCGTCCTCGGGCTTGGGAAGGTCGGCGGGGAGTTGGGTCGGGTCGAACATGGGCAGCGATGTCCTACCAGAACGAGGGCTGTGCTTGGATGCATGGCATGGCTGATGCACGGCAGGCGCCGGCGGGCGACTTCGACTACGAGGCGCACGGCGCCGGCTACATCAATCGCCGGCAGCCGGATCCGCGGATCGCGGCGATCGTCCACGCCGCGCTCGGCGATGCCCGGACGGTTATCAATGTCGGTGCCGGGGCCGGCTCCTACGAGCCGCTCGACCGGTACGTGGTCGCCGTCGAGCCGTCGGCGGCCATGCGCGCGCAGCGACCACACCATCTTGCTCCCGCGCTCGACGCGACGGCCGAGCACCTGCCGTTCGACGACAACAGCTTCGACGCCGCGATGGCGATGATCACGATCCACCAATGGAGTGATGTCGACGCCGGTCTGCGCGAACTGCGCCGGGTCAGCCGGGGCCCGGTCGCGATCCTCACCTTCGACGCCGACGCGCTCCTCGACTTCTGGATGAACGAGTACGCGCCCGAGGTCACCGCCACCGAGCGGGCGCGCTTCCCCACCATCGACCATGTCGCCGGGGTCCTCGGCGGTGAGATCGAGACCATCAAGGTCCCGATCCCGATCGACTGCACCGACGGCTTCGGCGAGGCCTACTACGCACGACCCGAGGCGTTCCTGGAGGCCGATGTCCGCGCTGCGCAGTCCGGCTGGGTCCTCACCGATCCTGACGCGGTCGCCCGCGGCGTCGCCAAGCTCGCCGACGAGCTGAGCTCAGGACGCTGGGACGAGCGCCACGGTTATCTGCGCAGCCAACCCGAGCGCGTCGGCGCGGTGCGGCTGGTCGTGGCTCGCTAGCTCAAGCGCCCGCGCTCACGTATCCCTGCAAGGCATAGGGGTTGAGGAACTGGCGCCGCCAGAAGTAGTCACGGTCGACCTCGGTCAGCCGGCCCGCCTCGCAGACGTCGTCCCACTCGGACTCGATCACTGCGATCTGCCGGTCGATGATGGCGCGCGCTTCCTTCTCATCGAGGAGGTACGTCGACGCCGCGCGCACGCACCCGGCCAGCTGGCTCATACGGAAGCCATCAGGCCCGATCATCATCGCCTGCGACGCCTCACCGCCGGCACGCCCTTGCGGGCAGATGTCGTAGGCGGGTGTGAGGGAGAGGTTTGCGCCATCCCAGAAGGCCGAGTGGTTGCGGGCGTGGTCGTCGGTGTTGCCGACCAGGATGTTGAAGGTGATGCGTGCGAAGAGCTCGCGCAGCGTGGCGGGGCCGTTGACGAAGCGCTGGCGCATGATGTCCGCGAGATCCGCGTAGCTCGCGTACCGCGCCAACAGTTCGTCCAAGGACAGCATTGTCAGCGCTGACACCACCGCGTGGCGTGATCCCGTGCTGGGCTCGCGGTCGAAGCGCTCGACCAGCAGCACGTCCCTGCCCATCGACTCGGTGAGCGTGACACCTGCGACATCGAGCCCCGCCCGGCGTGCGAGCTCCATTGCCACATACTCGCCCTTGACCACCGAGAAGCTGTCGGTCGTTGACGAGAACTTCGCGATCAGCCTACGCCCGTCGTCGGAGAGCAGCGCCTTCGGCCGGGCGCCGCCGACGGAGCTGCCGTGGAGCAAGGCCCGATCCAGTGCTGGTGACAGCGGTAGGTGCCGGTCGACTCGATCGGCAGCCTCCATCAACTCTTCGAGCGGTGCGCTGGCATCGTCGCGGCTGACATAGGTGTCGGCCGATTCCTGGAAATCCAGCGCGCCGATGCGATCCGAACCCGATTTCATGAGATAGGTCAAGGGGTGCAGGTCTGCTGGGTCGGCGTCGGTGGCCGCGGCGCCGAGCATGTGCTGCATGATCACCCGCTGGCCCCACGCGTCCGGACCGACGTCGTCAATGCACCCGGCTATCCGCAACCCATCTAGCGGCGCGATGGTGCCGCTCCGCAGTGGGAGCTCAGGAAGGTAGATCGGGATCGCATCGTCGCGTTCGAGATAGCTGCGGCCGTAGTTGAACTCAATGATGTTGCCGACGGCTTCGAGGCGGCCGACGACGACCGGCTCTACCGCTTCGGGCAGCCAGATCCAGACGAAGACCTCGTCTGGCCCGCTAGAAGTCATCGTGGACGTCTCGTTTGGGCGCCCGCACGCGCTGCGGCAAGAGCGCGCTGCGCGTTGTCGCACGGTCGAGTTCGAGCGTCAGCCGCGATCGGTCTTCGTGGAAGAGCGGCACGCCGACCAGCGCCGCAACCTCGAAGACCGTCCCGATGGCGACGCCGAGGTCGCCCTTCTCGATCTTGCTCAGCGTGGGCGTTGTGATTCCGGCTCGGCCTGCCAGTTCCTTTTGAGACCAGCGGCGCTCTCGGCGGGCAGCCTGGATCTGAGCGCCCAAGAGCTGGGCCGCTTCAATCGCGTATCGGGTGCGGGGACGAGCCCAAGGCATAGAAAGTTCATTCTAACAGCCTTTAAAGGCCTAATACCAAATATTTTTAGAGTCGCCAGACGACCGGCACCCACAGCACCGCCACGACGAAGAAGCTTGTTCCACACGAACAACGCGATCGCCACGCCGAGGACGACGAAGGTGATCGTGGCGTCGTGCATGGGCGCGCGGTGCCGGCCGGGGTGCTCGCCGGTCGCCTAGACCGGCCAGCCCGGCCCGAGCGGAATTCCGACGAGGTACCAGACCACGAAGAACGCGATCCAGAAGACCGCGACGATGATCGCGTAGGGCACCATCAACGCGATGACGGTCCCGATGCCCGCGTCCTTCTGGTAGCGCGCGGCGAAGACCACCATCAACGGGAAGTACGGCATCAGCGGCGTGATGACATTGACCGGCGAGTCGCCGACGCGGTAGGCGGCGAGCACGGTCTGCGGCTCCACGCCGAGGCGCAGCATCAGCGGGATGAAGATCGGCGCGAGGATCGCCCATTTCGCGATCTTGGCGGGCATGATGATGTCCACCACGATCGTCACGAGGATGATCCCGAGCAACAAGATGATGTTGCCGACGTTGAGGTCTTCCAGCAGATCGCCGAGCGTGATCGCCACGACCTGCGCGATGTTGCTGAAGTCGAAGTAGGCGATGAACTGCGCGATCAGCAAGAACAGGAACAACAGGCTCGCAAGGCTCGCCCACGCCTTGGTGATCATGCCCAGCGCGTCTTCGCTGCCCTTGATCGTGCCCGTCGCGCGGCCGAACGCCAGGCCGGCCGCCAGGAAGCTCGCCGAGATGATCACGATCAGGCTGCTCATCAGCGGTGAGTCGCCGATGATGTCGCCGGTCTCGGCGTTGCGCAGGGGCGCGCCGGACGGCAGCGTCAGCAAGAGCACGACGGCCAACACGGCCAGCAGCGCGTAGAGCGCCCAGCGCAGGCCCTTGGCCTCGGCGGCCGCGTCGATCGGCGGTCCTTCCTCGCGTGCGAGCTCCTCCTCGTCGGCCAGCCCCCGATCCCACGTGCCCAGGCGCGGCTCGATGATCCGCGTGGTGATCAGCGAGATCACGATCGTCAAGAAGATCGTCGAGACGATCCCGAACCAGAGGTTGGCGACGAGGTCGAGGTGCACGCTCGGGTCGACGAGCTGCGCCGACTCGTTGGCGATGTCGGTGACCACGCCATCGGCCGGCGTCAGCAGGATGTTCACCGAGAACGCCGCGCTGACGGCGCCGAATCCTGCCGCGATGCCCGCGAGCGGATGCCGTCCCACGCTGATGAACGCCGCCGCGGCCAGCGGTATCAGCACGAGGTAGCCCGCGTCTGACGCGACGCTGGAGACGATCCCGACGAAGACGATGATGTAGGTCAGCGAGGCGGGCGACGAGATCGCCACCAACTTGCGGATCAGGGCGCCGATGAGCCCCGAGTACTCGGCGACGCCGACGCCGATCATCGCCACGAGGATCACGCCGACGGCGGCGAAGCCCAGGAAGTTGGAGACGAACGTCGTGAACATGAAGGCGATGCCGCTGACCGTCAGCAGGCCCTTGGCCTCGACGTGCTCGGTCCTCAGCGCATAGGCGGCGTGGTCGGTGGCATCGTCGGGCAGTTGGTAGGGCGTGCCGGCGGCATGGTCGGCGATCTGGTGCGTGACGCCGACGTTGGCCCAGTCGAGCACCTGCGACAACACGATCACGAAGAGGATCAGCCCGAGGAACAGGATCGCGGGGTTCGGGACGCGGTTGCCCGCCTTCTCGACCCCGGCGAGCATGCGCTCGGTGAAGCCGCCGCCTTTCGGGGACGCCTCCGAGAATGCCGCCTCGCTGCTCATGCGCGCCCCTTTGTCGTTGCCATGAACGCCTCGGCGTAGCGGCCGAAGAAGTCGGCTTCGGCGACCACGGCATGCTCAAATTCGCTGAGCAGCACGCGCTCGTCGGGCCCGTGGATGTTCGCGTAGCCGTCGGTCGTGCCGACCAGCAGCGCCTCGGTCTCCGGCAGCGCGCCCGCCAGGGCGCTGACGATCGGGATCGACCCGCCGCTGCCAGCGAGCAGGACATCAGCGCCCCACGCCTGCGCCCAGGCGCCGCGCGCGGCCGCATAAGCCGGACCGTCGGTCGCGGCCGCAAAGCCGTTGCCGGTCGGACCGGGCTGCACGTCGAGGTCGATGCCGAACGGCCGCTGCGCGCGCAGGTGCTCGATCACCGCCGCCTGCGCCTCGCTTGCATCCTGCTCGGGATGGACGCGCACGTTGAGCACGGCGCGCGCATACGGCGACACGGCGTTGACGGCGCCGTCGACCGACGGGACGTCGATGCCGACGACGGTGATCGCCGGCCCCGACCAGATCCGCGAGCCGAGCCCACCGGTCCCGAAGAGCGGTAGCCCATCCAGGACGGTGCCGAGGTCGCGAAACTGCTCCTCGGGCTGGGCGCGGCCTTCCCACTCGTTGCGCTTGAGGCCCGCCACGGCGACGTCGCCGTGCTCGTCATGCAGCGAGGCGATCGCGTGTAACAACGTGATGAGCGCGTCCGGCGCGGCGCCGCCGTACTGCCCGCTGTGCTTGCCGGACTCCAGCGTGCGGACCTCGAGCGTCACGTTGGCCATGCCCCGCAGAGCGGTCGTCAGCGTTGGGGTTCCCGGCGCGATGCTGCCCATGTCGCCGATGATCAGCGCGTCGGCGCGAAACAGCTCGGGGTCCGAGGCCGGGTAGCTCAACAGCGCGCCGCTGCCGATCTCCTCATAGCCCTCGATGCAGAGCCGGACGCCGACCGGCGGCCGGCCGCCCCAGGCGCGTAGTGCGCCGACGTGCATCATGATGTTGGACTTGGTGTCCGCCGCTCCGCGCCCGTAGATCGCGCCGTCGCGCTCGGTCGGCTCGAAGGGCTTGGAGGTCCACTGGGTCTCGTCGCCGGCAGGCACGACGTCGTAGTGGCTGTACAACAGCACCGTCGGCGCGCCCGGCGGCGCCGGGATCTCCCCGACGACGACCGGCGCCGTGTCGGGGAGGTCGAGGCGACCGACGCTGACGCCCGCGTCGGCGAAGAGACGGCTCGTCGCCTCGAATGCCTCGAGCAGCGGTGCGTCGATCTGACCGGGGACCGAGACCGACGGGATGCGCACCAAGTCCTCCAGGTCGCGCCGCAACCCGGGCATGAGGCCGGCGACGGTGCTCGCCAAGGCTTCTGCCCCCTCGGACGAAGGACCGGACATCACGCTCGTCGACCCGTCATAGCCTCGTCCTCTACTCCAGTCAGCCGTTAGGTCTGGCGAACCTACCAACTGCGCAAGCGGCCCGTGCGTCATCCGTGACGGGTGATTGCGGAGCGCGATGGTTACTTGCCGTCGAGTACCTGAAGGCTCTGCGCCACAAGCCGATCGAGCTCTTGGACAGCATCGGCTGACGTACGTGACAAGCCGGGCGCGATCCCGGCCCACTCTAGATCCTGGCGCACGTCTTCAATCAGGGTTCGCGCTGCACTCGCCTGCAGGTACTCGGACGCATGGCTCGTTGCGTCGGTGCGCAGCCATCGAAGGATCTTGGTGAGCGCCCTGAGCAGTTGCACCCAGTCCACGTGGGAGGGGAAGGGCCCGGCGTGGTTGAGCAGCGTTGCCCAGCGTGTGCGGTCGATGCCGTAGCGCGCTTCATGGCCGCTGCTGGCGACGGTCACGACTCGGGCGTCGCCGAGCTCGTAGAGGGCCTCTTGGATGTTGCGTTTGGTGTAAACAGCGGATTGGGTGATGATCGCGGCGGTTGCCCGTGGTGTGTCGGTGCAGAGCAAGAAACGCACGACCTCTGCTCGCGCTCCGGTACCGAGCAGTCGTCGTAGGCGTAGGCCGAAGGCGATCGGCTGGCGCATGTCCACGGGCAAGCTCTTTTGTGAGCGAGTGGCGGCGGATCGCAGCCAACCGTGCTTGGCGAATGCACCGTCGGGATGACGGAGCGGAAATCCCTCCTCACCGAAGAACAGTCGTTGCTCCGTGTCGGGCGGCGGCCGGTCATCGGACGTGGAGAAGCGGGCCTGCGGGCGGTGTTGGGCCAGCCACTCGAGCGCGGCTGCGGCGAGCGACGGATCCTCGCTGCCTTTGGCGAGTGTCCGCAGGCGCCGCACGCTGACGAGGTGCTCGTTCGTGACGAGCCAGTCGAGCACCTCGTCAAAGAGCCGCGGGTCGGTACGTGCGACCTCGAAGGTGAAGAGCAACAGAGCCTCGATGTCCTGCGCCCACTGGCTGTGGCCCTCCGGCGAGGCGAAGATGCCGAGCTGCGACCACTCCTTCCAAACGAAGGCGAGTAGTCCTTCTTCGAGACGTTCCTTAGTCGCCGAGATCGACATCTTCGATTCCGAAGTAGGCCAGAGCCTGACGCAGTGGTTCTAGGAATCCCTCGGAGGGGTCGTGCTGGCGCGTCCAGCGCGCGGCGGCGATCAGTTCGTCATGTTGGGGTTCTAGGGCCTCCAGGTCGCGCAGGTGCTTGCCGGCTTGGTCGACGGCCGCGTAGAGCTTGAAGTGGATCTGGTCGTCGGCGACGCCAAGATCGCTCGCCACGCGGTCGCGCGCGGCGAGCAGGCCGTTAGGGAGGTCCACCGCGGAGAGGAGTTCGCCTGCTTGAGAAAGAGCGACGACGTCAACGTCGCGGGTCGTTCGCCGGGTGAGGTCGAGCGCCAAGAGCGCGGCGCCACCGATGACGACGAGGTCATAGCTGTGGCTGGCGGCCGCGAGCTGTCGCTCGAGTGCGAAAAGCAGCGCATGCGCGGCTTCAGCGTCTGCAATGAGGTTGTCTGCCATCTCGAATCAGGTCTTATAAGAACTTGATCCGAGTCGTTATACAGCTCGTCCCTTTCATTTTCAAGGTGTTCGAGTCTGTCGGGGAGAGGGCAGATCAGTCGCGCGCCAGCGCCGCGGCGAACTCGCGCTCGACATCGAGGTAGACGTCGTCGCCGATGTTGACCTCGACCTCCAGGATCTTGCCGCCCTGGAAGGGGAAGCCGGCCGGGTACTCCTTGCTAACCGGGTCGCCGGAGTCGTGACCGATCGACAGGCCCTCGCCGCAGAGCGCGAAGTGACCGGGCTGGGTCTTCAGCGCGCCCTCGGCAACGACCTTGTCGTCGACGTAGAGCTTGGCGGTGCCGTGGGTCTCGTGGCGCTCGCCGAGCTTCTCCTTGCTGAACTCGACGCCGAGGACGTGGCGGCCGGGGGAGAGATCGACCTCGGAGACGAGCTGCTGCTCGGGCGGGATGCCGATGAAGTTGTAGGCATACCAGAGCTTGCCGTCCTTGACGAACAGCGAGTGGCCGCCGAAGCGCGCGCCCTGGGCGTAGATCACGCCCTGCGTGTCGCCGCTGCCGATCTCGACCTCGGCGAGGATCTTGTAGGAGCGGCCGCGCGTGTTGGCGGCCGCGAACTCGGGCACCGGCAGCGTGCCCGGGTAGTACTTGTAGATGCCGCCGGGCGGGATCATCGCCTCGGGCTGCACGGCGACGAGCTCGGCGACGCTGCGGTCGTCGAGCGGCAGGACGTCGTACTTGCCCGCCTCGACGTACCAGAGCGCGACGAGCTGCTCGACCTTGTCGGGGTGCTCGGCGGCGAGGTCGTGGGCCTCGGAGCGGTCCTCGTCGGTGTGGAAGAGCTGCCAGGTGTCGTGCTCGAAGCCGCCGGTGCCGATCAGCGGGCCACGCTCGGCGACGACCTTCCAGCCGTCGGCCCACAGCGCACGTGCGCCCATCATCTCGTAGTACTGCACCTTCTTGGTCGTCGGCGCGTCTTCGTCTTCGAAGCTGTACTTCATCGACACGCCGGGCAACGGCGTCTGCTCGTAGCCCGCCACGTTGTCGGGGAACTCGACCCCGCAGCACTCCAGGATCGTCGGCACGATGTCGGTGGCGTGGTGGTACTGGTGGCGCACCTGGCCCCGGGCCTTGATCCCCTTCGGCCAGGAGATCACCAGCGGGTCGCAGACGCCGCCCTGGAAGGTGTAGCGCTTGAACATCTTGAACGGGGTCGAGAACGCCGTGGCCCAACCGGTGGGATAGTGGTTGTAGGTGTCGGGGCTGCCGAGCTTGTCGAGCATCGCCATGTTGTCGTCGATGCTGTCGGGCCACGCGTTGAAGAAGCGCTGCTCGTTGACCGAGCCGTCCGGGCTGCCCTCGCCCGAGGCGCCGTTGTCGGCGCAGTAGAAGATGATGGTGTTGTCGAGCTGGCCGGACTCATCGAGGTAGTCGACGATCCGGCCGACCTGGGCATCGGTGTACTCCGAGTAGCCCGCGTAGACCTCGGCCATGCGTGAGAACAGCGCCTTCTCCTCGTCGGAGAGCGAGTCCCACGGCCGGACCGCGTCGGCCTCGATGACCTTGCCCTCGGGCAGCGGGTTGATCGGCGTCAGCTCGGTGTCGGCGGGCATGATGCCCTTCTCGACCATCCGCGGCAGGACCCACTCGCGGTAGGCCTCGTAGCCGTCGTCGAACTTGCCCTTGTACTTGTCGATGTACTCCTGCGGGGCATGGTGGGGCGCGTGGTTGGCGCCCGGGCAGAACCACGTGAACCAGGGCTTATCGGGGTGCGACTGCTGGGAGTCGGCAATGAAGCTGATGGCCTTGTCGGCGAGGTCCTTGGAGAGGTGGTAGCCCTCCTCGGGCAGGTAGGGCTGCTCGATGTAGTGGTTGTCCTCGACGAGGTCGGGATACCACTGGTTGGTCTCGCCGCCGATGAAGCCGTAGAAGCGATCGAAGCCACGCGCCAGCGGCCAGTTGCGCTTCGTCGCGCCCATCGCCCACTCGTCGACCGGCACGTTGTGGTTCTTGCCGAGCCAGAACGTGTTCCAGCCCTTTTCGCGCAAGACCTCGGCCATCGCCGCGTTCTCCATCGGAATGTGCCCGGTGTGGCCCGGGAAGCCTTGGGCGCCCTCGGCGATCTGGGCGAACCCGTTCTGATGGTGGTTGCGGCCGGTGAGGAAGCACGAGCGGGTCGGTGAGCAGAGCGCGGTCGTATGCCACTGGGTGTAGGTCAACCCGTCGTCGGCCAGACGCTGCATCGTCGGCATGTTGATCCGGCCGCCGTAGGGCTCCCACGCCGCCAAGCCCGTGTCGTCGTAGAGCACGATCAACACGTTCGGGGCACCCTCCGGAGCTTCCTCGGCGAGATACGGACCCCAGTCGGCGACCGAGTCGCGGACGTCGAGGTTGATTACGCCATTGAACGGCTTGGGCACGGCTCCACCTTCTCGTCGCTTGCGTCTGTCGACGATGCGAGATACGAGGGCGAACGCGCCTCACCCGCGGTGGGTGATCGCGTCGCGCAGCGCCGGGTGTCGCGCGGGCGGCAGATACCCCTACAACAGCTCTCGATACGCCTCTACGCGTTTCAGCACCGTGCCGAAGGTCGGCCATGAGCCAGTCACCTTCGCCGGCAGCAGTCCGGCCGAGTCGCGGTACCGCGCGGCCAGCCAGCCGTAGAGCTCCGACCCGTCGGTCGGAGCAAAAGCGGGGCTCTGTCCGTAGCCGCCATCTGGGCGTGGTTCCCACACACCGAAGTGCTGTGCGGAGATCTGCTCCATCTCGGACATGATCCGGGCGAACTCCTCACGATTCTCGAGAGCTTTTCGCGTCGGTGCGTGGTCGAGGAGCCGGTAGATGTCGTAGTAGTGGCGGCCGCAGCGGAGGTCGGGCGTTCCGGCACGTTCGTGCGCTTCGGCGACGTGATGCAGCAATGACAGCTTCTCCAGCAGCGTCCGCGCCGGCTTGAGCGCCGGGATGCTGAATGCGGCGGTGTCCTCGAACTCGGCTGGGTCGATGCCCAGTGGCTGGCAGAGGATCGGTGTGATCTCGACCATCTCGCTGGGCCAGTGGCCGCCTGCGAAGCCGGTCTCCAGCAGCACGCCACGGTCCTCGATCGGCACGACGACGGTGCTACGCCGCGCCAGCCGTGGATAGATGAGCACGTCTGCGCGGTGGGCGAACTTGCCGCGGCCCGGATCGCGTGCCGCGATCGACTCGACGCCCATCTCGGTCGCGACGCCGTCGGTCATCGCGAGTAGCAACTGCTCACGTGACTTGGCTGAGTCGTCCTTAGCCGGGAAGACGAGGATGTCGACGTCTTCGGAGAACCGCTCGATCAGGTTGTAGCCCTTCGAGAGGCTGGTCCCGCCCTTGAAGACGAACCAGCCTCCGTAGCGCTTGTGCAATGCGCGGAGAGCCTGAGTGACCCAGTAATCCTTCTCGACGAACTCCGCTGCCAGCCGGAGTTCGCGGGCGGCGTTGTCGACTGCGCCAGCGAAGTCGCCGGCGTTGTCGCGCAGGCGCGTCACGTCCGCCTTTCCAGGACGCGCAACGCCTTCTCCCGGGTCCTCTGATCGCGGGCGCGCGGGATCCGTTGGGCCTCGGCCTCGTGACCCGTCTCGATGAGGATGGCCCGCAGCCGCTCTCGTACGACTGGCGGCTCGGTCGTGCTGGCTGAGACCAGCTTGGCGATGCGAACATCGGAGCGCTGTAGGACCAGGCCGAAGCGCTGCAGGGCTTCGGCGGGACCAACTTCGACATAGCGGTCCCATCCTTCAAGCGCTTCCAGCACCGTGACCTCGAGTCCGTTCAGTCCCGCCTTGCGGCGACCGGTGCGAGCCGTACGAGAGACGACCTTGATGTGGCCGAGCCCCTGCGGCGCCCGGTGCGTGACGGCGAGCGACTCGATCGGTGCGACCTGCGTTGACAGCCCAAGGACGTTCGTCGCGTTCCAGCCGGTCGCGCCGATTGCCTCGTCCTGTCCGACCACGGTCTGCAGCGCCTCGCCGTCATCCACGCCGCGCATGCCGAAGCGGCTCGTGCGACCACGCCAGTACACGCCTCGACGGATCCGCTGGAGCTCGCTGCGGTCGACCAGTCGGCGCAGCTCGTTGTTGACCGCCTTGGGCGTGCCCTCGAAGTCCTCGACACGCCAGATCCGCTCACGTGACCTCAGCACGCGCTCTCGAACGCGATGGGCCTCGCTTTCGTGGGGGCTTTTCCCAGCCATGCAAGATGAGTGTAGCTCGATACGAGAAATCCCCAAAAAATATCTTGCATGGAGATACGAGATATCCCCATCCTAAGGTCGTTTGACGCCTTCATCCGGCGTGTTTGTACCGGCTTCCGGTGCGTGGCACCCGCACCTGGTCCTCGCCGGTCAGCCGTAGTGTGCGTTCGCGGACCTGATGGTGCCATCCACGGATGCGCATTCTCCTCAGCACCCGTGGCAGCGCCGGCCATGTCTTCCCGCTCGTGCCGTTCGGCCAGGCGGCACGCCGCGCCGGCCACGACGTGCTGATCGTCGCCCAGCGCCAGCATGCCGCGAACGTCGACCGCACCGGCCTCTCGTTCGCGCTTGTCGACGCGGCGCCGCCGGAGACCTGGCAGCCGCTGCTGCGCTCGTTCTCGCGCCTCGGCATCGACGAGGCCAACGCGCAGGTGATCGGTGAGTACTTTGCGCGCATCGACACCGCCGCGACGCTTCCCGGTGTCCGCGCGCTGGTCGAGGAGTGGCGTCCGGATCTCATCCTGCGTGAGAGCTGGGAGTACGCGTCGGCATTGGCGGCGGAGCTGTACGAGGTCCCGATCGTGCGCGTCGGCCTCGGGCTGGCGGAGGTGGAGGAGGAGTCGATCGCGCTCGTCGCGCCGGCGCTTGACGCCCAGCGGGCCGCGCTTGGCCTGCCCGTCGATCCAGCGGGGGACCGTCTCCGTGAGACGCCGTTCTTCACGATGGTCCCGGCGCTGCTCGACGACGTCGATGTGCCGTCGCAGGTCCGTCGCTTCCGCGGTGCCGAGCCTGTGCTCGACGTCGGTTCCAGCGCGCCACTGCCGGAGTGGTGGCCCGGCAACACGGATCCGCTGGTCTACCTGAGCTTCGGCTCGGTCGCCGGCGCGGCGCACCTGCCGTACTTCCCGGCGCTCTACCGGATGGCGATCGACGCGCTCGCCCCGCTGCCGGTGCGGGTGCTGATGACGATCGGCGACGGCGGCGACCCGGCGGCGCTCGGCGAGCTGCCCGCCAACGTGCACGTCGAGCGCTGGATCCCGCAGGAGGCGGTGCTGCCACACGCGGCGCTGACGGTCTCCCACGGCGGCTACGGCTCGACGCTCGGCGCGCTGGCCCACGGTGTGCCGATGGTGGCCCTGCCGCTGTTCAGCATGGATCAGTGGGCCAACGCGGCCGCGGTCGCGCGCGCTGGAGCCGGCATTGCGCTCGGCGCCGACCGCGACGTCCGCCTGGCGATCGACCTCCCTGACGCGCGCACGGTCGAAGGGCTGGCCCCCGCCGTCGAGGCCCTGCTGCACGATGGCGCGACGCGCCGCCGGGCGCAGGAGCTCGGCGCCGCGATGGCCGCCGCCGCACCCGTCGAGCAGGCCATCGATGAACTGGTCGCGCTGGCGTCCGGGTCGCGGCTGGTGCCGCGACCCGGGTGAGGTGCCGGTTAGTTCTTGGTGGCTTTGGTGTAAGTGGTGAAGAGCCGGTCCAGCGCTTGGGCGGCGAGGCGGTCGACGGTGATCTCGGCGAGGAGGTCGGGGTCGATCGGCTTGTCGACGGGCAGGCCGTCGAGGCGGTCGTTGTTGCAGCGCGCCAGGTCGTAGCGGCGGTGGCGCAACTGCTCGACGAGATCGTCGGTCAGCGGGACCTCGTAGGTCTCGGTGTCGGGGTCGACGTTGTTGGGGTCCCAGCCGATGGCGGTGATGAGTGCTGTTGCGGCGCTGAAGCGCATCGCGAGCGCGTACTGGGCGTCGGGTCCGTAGAGGAGGAAGTCCTCGAACAGCTCGTGGCCGAGGTCCATGACCTTCTTGGCCTCAAGACGGAGGACATCGGCGGTCTCGCGATCGACGGTGATCGCGCGGGCGTGGGTACGCTGCGGGGTACTCATGGGAGGTACAACTCCTTGGGTCATGCCCCCGGGCCGCGCCAACGGTCGCGGGGGTCTTTCTGTGGATGTAGGCGAAGCCTAGCGGGCGGGTCGGATGGGATGGGTTAGCTACGCAGAGTTGTTGCAGTCCCCACGCTTTTGTTGCTAAGCGACCACACCAACAACTCAGGGCGCCGGTCTTCGGGTGCGCAGCGCGATCGTTGTCGTGGCGCGCAGCGTCGTCTGTCGTCACCGAGGAGAGCGGGCGGGGTTGGCGCCTCTCGGCGCTGGCTCGTCATCCGCTCTGGCCTCGGGGAGGTGGGCCTGGTTGCGGCCATCATGCGTCGACAAACGGTCCCACCCTCCCTCCGAGGCCGGGGTCGCCTGGGGTGGGCCTGTTTGGCGTGAGCGCGTCGCGCTCAACGGGCCCACCGTCGCTTGAGGCTGGGGCTGCGCGTCGAACTGGTGCCCGGCCGAGAGCCGGGCCTGAGGCCCGCGCTCGACCAAGCATCACCCGCAGCGGGTGATGACGCGGTGCTCTCGCGTCGCAGACGATGGTGCGGTGCCAGACCGGCACGCATGCCATGCGAGAGGAGCAGCCGTGAGCGAGCCAGAGCTCGAGGAGATGGGCCCGATCGACTACATCATCTTGGAGTGGCCGGCCGAGCCCTCGGGCGAGGAGGTCGTGCCGCTGCTGGTCGACCTCGTCGACCGCGACATCATCCGCATCCTCGACATCACCTTCGTGAGCAAGGGCGAGGACGGGACGCTGACCGCGCTCGAGCTCAACGACCTCGGCCCGGCGGCGGAGGCCTTCGGCGTCTTCGACGGCGCCTCCACCGGGATCGTCGACGACGACGACCTCCAGGACGCCGCCGAGGCGTTGGAGCCCGGCACGTCGGCCGCGATCCTGGTCTGGGAGAACCGCTGGGCCGCGCCGGTCGCGATCGCGTTGCGCCGCTCTGGCGGTCAGCTGGTCGCCAGCGGCCGGATCCCCGTCCAAGCGCTCGTCGCGTCGCTCGACGCGCTCGAGTCCACCACCTGAGTCGCAGGAGAGAAAGACCATGCCCGGATTGCTTCGCGGGGTCGCCCGCACCGCCGTCGTGGCCGGCACCGCCACCGCCGTCAGCAACCGCGTCTCGCGCCGGCAGGCGAATCGCTGGTCGCAGCAGGGGGCCGATCCCTACGGCGCCGCGCAGGAGCCGGCGCCCGAGCCGGCGGCCCCCGCCGCTCCCGCGCCGGACCTCGTGACCCAGCTCAAAGAGCTGGCCGAGCTGCGCGACAGCGGCGTGCTCACCGACGCGGAGTTCCAGACCCAGAAGGCGCGGATCCTGGCCTGACCCCGCGCGGACGGAGTGCCACGCGGTTGACACGAGGTGGCCTGCGTGTAAACCTTCGCCTTCCCGCGGCTTGACGCTCTGTCAAGTCGCGCCGCGCGAAGGGAACCGCACCCGATGACCGACCTCGCCCATGGCCACGAGCACGACCACATCGACGTCAGCCCCGCGACGTGGACCGACCCCAAGCGCTACGCCTGGCTGCTCGGCCTGCTCGTGCCGCTGCTGCCGTTCATGGCCTGGGGCCTCGTCGCGCTCACCGGCTTCGGCGTCTTCTGGTTCTGGGGTCCGATCTTCATCTTCGGGGTCATGCCGTTCCTCGACACGGCCATCGGCAAGGACTCGTCCAACCCGCCGGACTCGGTCGTCAAGTACCTGGAGCAGGACCGCTACTACCGGTGGTGCACCTACGCCTTCATCCCGCTGCAGTTCGTCGCGCTCGTCGGCGGCGCCGCGCTGCTTGCCGGCGACGACCTCGGGCTGATCGAGAAGCTCGGCCTGGCGCTGACGCTGGGCTGCGTCAACGGCATCGGGATCAACACCGCGCACGAGCTCGGTCACAAGCGCGCGAGCCTGGAGCGCTGGCTGAGCAAGGTCGCGCTGGCGCCTACGGGCTACGGGCACTTCTACATCGAGCACAACCGCGGCCATCATGTCCGTGTCGCCACGCCGGAGGATCCGGCCAGCTCGCGGATGGGCGAGAGCTTCTACCGGTTCTGGCCGCGGACGGTGGCCGGCAGCCTGCGCTCCAGCTTCGAGCTCGAGGCGCAGCGGCTGGAGCGCGACGACATCAAGTGGTACTCACCGCGCAACGACATCCTCAACGCCTGGGCGATGACCGTCGTCCTCTTCGCCGCGCTCCTGCTCGTCTTCGGCGTCGACCTGCTGCCGTGGCTGGTGATCCAGGGGGTCGTTGGGTTCTCGCTGCTGGAGGTGGTCAACTACCTCGAACACTATGGGCTGCTGCGCGAGAAGCGCGACGACGGGACCGACCGCTACGAGCGCACGGAGCCGCGCCATAGCTGGAACTCCGACAACGTGTCGTCCAACGTCCTGCTCTACCACCTGCAGCGCCACTCCGATCACCACGCGCACCCGACGCGCCGCTTCCAGGCGCTGCGCCACTTCGACGAGGCGCCCGAGCTGCCCTCCGGGTACGCGACGATGATCCTGCTGGCCGTGATCCCGCCGCTGTGGCGCCGCGTGATGGATCCGCG
The DNA here is from genome assembly GCF_035996765.1 of Baekduia sp. Classification (NCBI taxonomy): domain Bacteria; kingdom Bacillati; phylum Actinomycetota; class Thermoleophilia; order Solirubrobacterales; family Baekduiaceae; genus Baekduia; species Baekduia sp. The sequence goes on along the minus strand of NZ_DASYJG010000023.1, from coordinate 7,544 downwards.
GGTGGTCGCCCACTACGAGGGAGACCTGGGCCGCGCGAACCTCGACGCGCGCAAGCGCGACGCGCTGCTGCGTCGCTACGCGCCGTCGTCGTGATGGCGGCCGGCGAGCCCGGCGCGAGCTCGCCCAGAGGCTCGCTGGCGCGCTCGACCGACGACCGCCTGCTGGACGCGACCGGGGAGGTTCTGGCCCGCGTCGGCTGGTCGCAGGTCACGATGGCCGCCGTCGCCGCGGCCGCCGACGTGAGCCGCCAGACGCTGTACAAGCGCTTCGGCAGCCGCGCCGAGCTGGCCCAGGCCTACGTCCTGCGCGAGGCCGATCGGCTTGTTGTCGTGGTCGAGTCCGCGATCGCGCAGCGGGCCGACGACCCTCGCGCGGCGATCGCCGCCGCCTTCGACGTCTTCCTCGGCGCCGCAGCCGAGCACCCGCTCGTCCGGGCGATCGTCGGCGATCGGGACGGCTCGGCCGGCGGCGACGAGCTGCTGGAGCTCGTCACGATCCGCGGCCGCTCGGTGCTCGACACCGCCGCCCACCACCTCGCCGCGATCCTGCGCGACACATGGCCGGCCTTGACACCGTCGGCCGCTGACCTCGCGGCCGAGATCGCCGTCCGATTGGCGATCAGCACGGCCGCGTTGCCGGACGGGCCGGCGGCGCTGAATGGCGGCCGGCTCGCTGAGGGGCTGGCGCCGTATCTGGAGCGGGAGCTGGGCACTACGCTGCGAAGTTGATGGTGACCCCGAGAAGCTCGATCGTGCCGCGCGCACGGCCGTCGTGGGCGGTCGGCGTGGCCGTGACCGTCTCCGGGGTGGCCGTCGCGACCCTGGCGGTCGAGGGACTGCGCCACCTCGCACCGGTGATCTCGCTGTCGGTCGTCTACCTGGTCCCGATCCTGGCGGTCTCGGCCTCGTCGGGGATCGTGCTCGGCGCGTCGACGTCGATCCTCAGCGCGTTGGCCTTCAACTTCTTCTTCCTGGAGCCGACGGGTCGCCTGACGATCGCCGACAGCCGCAACTGGGTGGCACTGTTGGCGTTCATCGTGGTCGCGCTGGTCACGAGCACGATGGCCGAGACGACGCGGGCGCGCGCGGCCGAGGCCGAAGAGCGTCGCCGCGAGGCGGACCTCGGCGCCGAGCTGGCGCGCACGCTGCTCGGCGCGCCGCGGCTCTCGGAGTCGCTGGCGATGGTCTCGCGGCGGCTGGCCGAGCTGCTCGACGCGCGCTCGGCCTCGGTGGAGCTCGGCGTCGTGGCCGCTGACGATCGCCGCATCGCGATCCCGCTGATCGACGGCGAGAGCCGCATCGGCTCGCTGGTGCTGCCCGCCGATCTGCCGGCCACCCAGCAGGAGCGCGTGCGCGAGCGCGTCGTGCCGGTCCTCGAGTCGGTGCTCGCGGCCGCGCTGACGCGCGAGCGCCTGCAGGCCGACGTCGTCGAGACCGCCGCCCTGCGGCGCAGCGACGAGATGAAGACCGCGGTCCTGCGCTCGGTCTCCCACGACCTGCGCACGCCGGTGACCGCGATGCTCGCCGGCATCAGCGCGCTGCGCTCGGCATCGGTGACCGGTGACGAGCGCGAGCAGGTCGAGGCCGACATCGCCGACTCCGCCACCCGCCTGTCGGTCCTGATCGACAAGCTCCTGGACCTCTCGCGCTTGCAGGCCGGCACCGCGTCGCCGAACCGCACCTGGTCCTCGGTCGACGAGGCGCTGCGCGAAGCGGCCGAGCACGCCGGCGGCGACGTCTTTCAGTTCTCGATCGACCAGCAGCTGCCGCTCGTGCGCGCCGACGCGGCGCAGCTGGAGCGTGCGTTCGCCAATTTGTTGGAGAACGCTGCGCGCTACGGCGGCGGCCTGCCGGTCTCGGTCCGCGCCCGCGCAGTTGGTGACCGGGTGATGATCCGCGTCGTCGACCGCGGCCCGGGCATCCCCCTGTTTGAGCAGGAGCGGATCTTCACGCCGTTCTATCGCGGGGAGGCGACCGCGCGGTCGGTCGCGGGCTCGGGCCTCGGCCTGGCCATCGCCCGCGGCTTCATCGAGGCCAACGGCGGCAAGGTGGTCGTCGAGTCGCTGCCGGGCCAGGGGACCACGTTCGTCATCACGCTGCCGATCGAGGCCGTCGACGATGACGTCGCAGCGCCGTCGATCAACCGGGTGCTGCCCGCATGAGCGCCGGCGCACGGGTGCTCGTCTGCGACGACGACCCCCAGATCCTGCGCGCGCTGCGCGTCGTGCTGCGCGATGCGGGCTACGACGTCATCCCGGCCGAGACCGGGGAGGAGGCGCTGGACCGCATGGCCGTCCGCCCGCCCGAGGCCGCGATCATCGACCTGATGCTCCCGGGCATCGACGGCGTCGAGGTCTGCCGCCGTCTGCGCGAGTGGAGCCAGATCCCGGTGATCGTGCTGTCGGCCGTCGACGAGGAGTCAGAGAAGGTCCGCGCGCTGCGCGGCGGCGCTGACGACTACGTCACCAAGCCGTTCTCGCCCGACGAGCTGCTGGCGCGCCTGGAGGCCGCGCTGCGGCGCGCGGGCGCGCCCGCAGATGAGCCGGTCCTCGAAGTTGATGGACTTGCTTTGGACCTCGCCGCGCGTCGCGTGACGCTCGACGACGAGGAGTTGCACCTCACCCCGATCGAGTACTCGTTGTTGCGCCTGCTGATGCGCAACCGCGGTCGATTGCTGACCCATCGGGCGTTGCTGACCGAGGTGTGGGGCCCGGAGTACGCCGACGCGACAAGCGTGCTGCGCACGCACATCGCCAACCTGCGCGGCAAGATCGAAGGGCCCGCCCACCAGCGCCGCTACATCCGCACGGACTCGGGCGTCGGGTACCGCTTCGTGGCCTGACAGCAGGACCTTGACGAAATCTTTGTGGCCGGGCGCCACGTCTGCACAAGAACCTGACAGCGGCGGCCACATGATGACTCCATGGACGTCATCGCCATCCTCCTGCTCGTCGCGGTGTTCGCATCGCTGGCGGGGCTCATCGAGCTGCTGGACCGCGTATGAAGGGCTCGGATCTGTTCGGCCTGATCGTGTGCGTGCTCGTGCTCGGCTACCTCCTGTACGCGCTGCTGCGCGGGGAGAAGTTCTAGGCGATGGGTCAGGGCTTCCTCCAGATCGCGATCTTCCTCGCGATCGTCGTCGCGGTCGCGCCGTTCTTCGGCGCCTACATGGCCCGCGTCTTCTCCGACGAGCGCGTCTTCCTGACGCCCGTCGTCGCGCCCGTCGAACGGGGGCTGTACCGCCTCTTCCGGGTTGATCCCGACCAGGAGCAGGACTGGAAGGCGTACGCCAAGTCCCTGGTCATCGTCTCGGTCCTCTTCGCGCTGTTGTTGTACGTCATCCTGCGCACGCAGTCCATCCACCCCTTCAACCCGTCGGGCTTCCGGTCCGGAACCTGGGACGTCTCGTTCAACACCGCGTCGTCGTTTCTGACCAACACGAACTGGCAGTTCTACGGCGGGGAGACGACGATGTCGTACTTCTCGCAGATGGCGGGCCTGGCCGTCCAGAACTTCATCTCGGCCGCGGTCGGCATCGCCGTCCTCGTCGCGCTGATCCGCGGCATCGTCGCGCGGCACGGCAACGGGACGCTGGGCAACTTCTACAAGGATCTGACCCGGATCATCCTGTACATCTTGGTTCCGCTGTCGATCGTCGCCACGGTCGTCCTGGTCTCCCAAGGCGTCCTGCAGACGCTTGGCGCGACCACCGGGGGCATCGCCCGCGGCCCGGTCGCCTCGCAGGAGGCGATCAAGATGCTCGGGACCAACGGCGGCGGCTTCTTCAACGTCAACTCGGCCTACCCGCTCGAGAACCCGAGCGCGTTCTCCAACGCCTTCGAGATGTTCCTCATCATGCTGATCCCGGCGTCGCTGCCGTTCACGTTCGGTCGGATGGTGGGCAACCGCCGCCAGGGCTGGGTGATCTTCGGTGCGATGTCGTTCCTGTTTCTCGTCAGCGTCGTGGTCGTCTACGCCGCCGAGCAGCACGGCACGCCCGCCCAGCACTTGGCGGGCCTGAACACCGGCCATCTCAGCGGGAGCACCGGCGGCAACCTTGAGGGCAAGGACCAGCGCTTCGGCATAGCGTCCTCGTCGCTGTTCACGGCGATCACGACCGTGATCTCCTGCGGCGCGGTCAACACCGCCTTCCAGTCGCTCACCGGCCTTGGCGGTCTGGTCCCGATGGCCAACCTCGGCTACTCCGAGTCGGTCTTCGGCGGCGTCGGCACCGGCTTGTACATGATGTTGCTCTTCGTCCTGCTCGCCGTCTTCATCGGCGGCCTGATGGTGGGGCGCACGCCGGAGTACCTGGGCAAGAAGATCGAGCCCAAGGACGTCAAGCTGGTGTCGATCGGCGCGCTGTTCACCGCCCTGATCGTGCTCGTGCTGACGGGGCTGGCGTTGAGCACCAAGTACGGCGGCCCGTCGATCTACGCCTCCGGCCCGCAGGGCTTCAGCGAGACGTTCTACGCCTACCTCTCGCAGGCCAACAACAACGGCTCGGCGTTCGCCGGCTACACCGGCTACCTGCAACCCAACGCGCCCGGCAACGTCGGGGCCCACGGCATCACGTTCGCCGACGTCATGGGCGGCTTCGCGATGCTCTTTGGCCGCTTCGTCCCGATCCTCGCGGTCCTGGCCGTCGCCGGCGGGCTGGCCAAGAAGAAGGTCGCGCCGGCCGGCCTGGGGACGATGCGCACCGACACACCCACCTTCGGCGTCCTGCTGATCGGCGTCGTGGTGCTCATCGGCGCCCTGACGTTCCTGCCGGCCTTCCTGCTGGGCCCGATCGTCCAGTCCCTCACGACCCAACTCTTCTAGAACATGCGCAAGGATCTCATCCGTGGCTCGCTGGTGGTGGTCGTCTTCACCGTCCTGCTCGGGCTCGTCTACCCGCTGGTCATGACCGGGATCGCCCAGGTGGCGTTCCCGGGCAAGGCCGATGGCTCGCTCGTCCGCAAGGACGGCAAGGTGACCGGCTCGACGCTGCTGGGCCAGGCCTGGCAGAAGCCGGTGCTCGACGCCAACGGCAAGGCGAAGGTCGACGCCGACGGCAACCCCGTCACCGAGGCCGACCCCAAGTACTTCCAGCCGCGCCCGTCGGCGACCGGCTACAGCGCCGAGGTGACCTACTTCGGCAACCACGGCCCGAACCAGAACGCGACGATGTACCTCACGCGGCAGAACCTCCAGGCGTACCTCGCCCTTGAGCAGCCCTATGACAAGGACTTGAAGGCCAACCAAGTGCCAGTAGACGCGGCGACGTTCTCGGCCTCCGGCGTGGACCCGCACATCTCGAAGGCCAACGCGGCCATCCAAGCGCACCGCATCGCTGCGGTCCGCCAGCTCCCGCTCGCGCGCGTGACACAGCTCATCTCAGACCGCACCGACGGCCGCGGCCTCGGCGTCTTCGGCGAGCCCGGCGTGAACGTGACCAAGCTCAACCTCGCACTCGACCAGGAAGCTCGATGACCCCGCAGCGCTCCTCTCTGTTCAGCGCGGAGATCGTCCGTCCGGCGATCATCGCGTCCTTCGCCAAGCTCGACCCGCGGATCCAGGTCCGCAACCCGGTGATGTTCGTGGTCGAGATCGGCGCGCTGATCACCACGGGCGCGTGGCTCATCCAGCTGTTCGGCGGGAGCTCCCTCGGCGGCGGCAACGAGCCCGCGTGGTTCACGTTCACCGTCGCGATCTGGCTGTGGCTGACCGTCGTCTTCGCCAACCTCGCCGAGGCGCTGGCCGAGGGCCGCGGTAAGGCCCAAGCCGATGCGTTGCGCGCGATGCGCTCCGACACCATGGCGCGGTTGCGTGACGGCACGGAGCGGCCCGCCGCCGAGCTGCACCGTGGTGACGTGGTCGTCGTCGAGGCCGGCGAGGTCATTCCGGGTGACGGCACCGTCATCGAGGGCATCGCGACCGTCGACGAGTCGGCGATCACGGGCGAGTCGGCGCCGGTCATCCGCGAGTCGGGCGGCGACCGCAGCGCGGTCACGGGCGGCACGCGGGTCCTGTCGGACCGCATCGTGGTGGAGATCACCCAAGAGCCGGGCCAGTCGTTCCTGGATCGCATGATCGCGCTGGTCGAAGGCGCCGAGCGGCGCAAGACGCCCAACGAGATCGCGCTCAACATCCTGCTCGCGGGCCTGACGATCGTCTTCCTGATCGTCGTCGCGACGCTGCTGCCGTTCGCGCGCTTCGCCGGCAGCGACATCTCGATGACCACGGAGATCGCGTTGTTGGTGGCGTTGATCCCGACCACGATCGGCGCGCTGCTCAGCGCGATCGGCATCGCCGGCATGGACCGTCTCGTGCGCCGCAACGTCCTGGCGCTGAGCGGCCGCGCGGTGGAGGCGTCAGGCGACGTCGACGTGTTGTTGTTGGACAAGACCGGCACGATCACGCTCGGCAACCGTCAGGCGTCGGAGTTCTTCCCGATGCCCGGTGTCACCGAGGCCGAGCTGGCCGAGGCGGCGCAGCTTTCGTCGTTGGCCGACGAGACGCCGGAGGGCCGTTCGATCGTCGTCCTGGCCAAGCAGTACGGGTTGCGCGAGCGCGAATTGGCGCCGCACGAGGCGCTGTTCGTCCCGTTCACCGCCCAGACGCGGATGAGCGGGATCGACTACGACGGCACGCGGCTGCGCAAGGGCGCCGCCGACTCCGTGATCGCGTTCGCCGAGGCCGAGGGCGGCCGGCAGCCGGCCGAGCTGCGCGGCGTCGTTGATCGCATCGCCCGCGAAGGCGGCACGCCGCTGGCCGTCGCCCGCGACAGCCAGATCCTCGGGGTGGTCTACCTCAAGGACACGGTCAAGGAGGGCATGAAGGTCCGCTTCGACCAGCTGCGCGCGATGGGCATCCGCACCGTGATGGTCACCGGTGACAACCGGCTGACCGCGGCCAAGATCGCCGAGGAGGCGGGTGTCGACGACTTCCTCGCCGAGGCGACGCCGGAGCGCAAGATGGAGCTGATTCGCGCCGAGCAGGCCGAGGGCCGGCTGGTCGCGATGACCGGCGACGGCACCAACGATGCGCCCGCGCTCGCGCAAGCCGACGTTGGCGTGGCGATGAACACCGGCACCCAGGCCGCCCGTGAGGCGGGCAACATGGTGGACTTGGACTCCAACCCGACGAAGCTCATCGAGATCGTCGAGGTCGGCAAGCAGCTGCTCATCACGCGCGGCGCCCTGACCACCTTCTCGATCGCCAACGACGTGGCGAAGTACTTCGCCATCCTGCCCGCCATCTTCGCCTTCACCTACGCGGCGAGAGGCCAACAGCGCGGACCGCTCGACGCCCTCAACGTGATGGGCCTGGGCACGCCCTCCTCGGCGATCATCTCGGCGATCATCTTCAACGCGATCATCATCCCCATGCTCGTACCGCTCGCCCTGCGCGGGGTGCAGTACCGGCCGGTCGGCGCCACCGCCCTGCTGCGACGCAACCTGCTCATCTACGGCCTGGGCGGCGTCGTCGCCCCCTTCGCCGGCATCAAGGCCATCGACCTCGTGATCTCCTCCCTGGGGGTGAAGTAGATGCGGCGCCAA